>JAXESA010000052.1:0-7560 GCA_034116205.1 Ruminococcus sp.
CTTCCTTGACGAGTTGCCGGAATTTTCACGAAAAACTCTGGAGGGACTTCGCCAGCCTATTGAGGACAGAAAGGTGACAATCTCCCGTGTTAACGGAAGTTACACCTACCCCTGTAATATGATGATACTTGCCGCAATGAATCCCTGCCCTTGCGGTTACTACAATCATCCCACAAAAAAGTGCAGATGCTCCCAGCGGAGTATTCAGAATTACCTCAACAGGGTGTCGGGACCTCTCCTTGACCGAATAGACCTTCACATTGAAGTACCACCTGTGGAGTACAGCGAATTGAGCAGTAAAGAAAAGGGAGAAACCACAGCGGAAATTCAAAAGAGAGTGAACAGAGCCAGAGAAATACAAAACAAAAGGTATGCAGGTACAGGAATCACCTGTAACGCAAACCTCACCTCGGAGCTATCTGCAAAGTTCTGCGTAACAGATGAAGAGGCTGACCTTCTCTTGAAAAATGCATTTGATAATCTGGGACTTTCTGCAAGGGCGTACGACAGGATACTAAAGGTTAGCCGTACCATTGCTGACCTTGATGAAAGCGAAATTATTAAGGGTGAGCATGTGGCAGAGGCTCTTCAGTACAGAAGTCTTGACAGAAAATACTGGGGTGAAGAATAACTAAGGAACAAGGAACCTCTAAAAATTATTACAGACTTGAAGTAATATCAGCAAAATAATTGTTCATTTAGGTTATTTCTGTTAAACAGCCTTTAATTCTCATAAATAATTATCTAAAAGAAAATAGAACAAATGTTTATTCTTTTAAAGAATTATTTACAGAAAAATTACAAATACTGATGCAAACAGTCAAATTCTTTAAAAATGGTTACAAGCAAATTTCAAATTGCATACAAGTTTCACAAAAAGAGTTACAATCAAGAATAAAGATTGACTTAAACTGCGTTTAGGGGTAATATATTAAATAGTCTTTAATGTAAATTGTGATTTTTAATTTTTTATTAGAAAAAAAGGTTAAAATATTGTTATCATTTTTTCTAATATTTCGGAATAAAAAGCATATACCATAAACATAACATATTGGAGTGTGCAAGCTTGAATAAATTTGTAGTTAACGGTGGAAAACAACTTAACGGCGAGGTAACAATCAGCGGTGCAAAAAATGCGGCAGTTGCAATAATCCCCGGCGTTATTCTTTGTGATGAACCATGCAGAGTTGAAAATATACCAAACATAAGTGATGTAACCCTCATTGGCACTATCCTCAAAGAGATGGGCGCCGATGTTAAAAGAGTAAATAAATCAACACTTGATATAGACCCACGACACATTAGAACCCATGAGGCAACAACAGACCTTGTAAGGGGAATGAGAGCCTCCTACTATCTTCTCGGTGCTTTGCTGGGCAGATTCGGCAAGGCAAAGGTTTTGCTTCCCGGTGGATGTAACTTTGGTGTAAGGCCTATTGACCAACACCTCAAGGGCTTTGAGGCAATGGGCTGTACCCATGAAATTTCCGACGGTGCTATTGACATTAAGAGCAACGGCGGAAAGCTAAAGGGCAACAACATTTACCTTGATGTTGTTTCTGTCGGTACAACAATCAACCTGATGCTTGCCGCAGTTAAGGCAGAGGGTCTTACTGTAATTGAGAACTGTGCAAAGGAACCCCATGTAGTTGATTTGGCAAACTTCCTTAACTCAATGGGTGCAAATATCCGTGGCGCAGGTACAGATGTAATTAAAATCCGTGGTGTAGAGTACCTTAGAGGTATCACATATTCCATCATTCCCGACCAAATCGAGGCCGGCACATATATGGCTGCCGCAGCGGCAACAAGGGGTGTTGTAACAGTTAAGAACATCACTCCAAAGCATCTTGATTCCATCACTGCAAAGCTTCGTGAAATCGGCTGTGAAATTGAAGAATATGACGAGGCTGTTCGTGTTGACGCAAGGGGTAGGAATCTTACCCGTTGCAACATCAAGACAATGCCCCACCCGGGTTTCCCTACCGACTGTCAGCCACAGTTTGTTGCAATGCTGACATCCTGTAACGGAACAAGCATTATTAACGAAAATGTGTGGGATAACCGTTACCAGTACATCAGCGAACTCCAGAGAATGGACGCAAAAATTTCTGTTGAGGGAAGGCTTGCCATTATTGAGGGTGGCAGACCTCTAAAGCCTGCCTCTGTAAAGGCTACCGACCTAAGAGCAGGTGCTGCAATGATTATTGCCGCACTTACAGCCAACGGTACAACAGTTATCAGCAACATTCAGTATATCGAAAGAGGTTACGAAGAGGTTGTTGAAAAGTTCCGTGAGCTTGGGGCAGACATCAAAAAGGTTTATGACCCGGAGGGCGAGCTTGCAGAGTCTGTTTGAGTATAAATAAGGATTTATTTGTAGGGGTACGAAAGTATCCCTATTTTTATAGATACATAACAGGATTGAGGAATAAAAATGGCAAAGCTTATACCGCTTTTTAGCGGAAGTAAGGGCAACAGCTATTACATAGGCTCTTCTGATGGCGGAATTTTAATTGACGCCGGAAGAAGCTGTAAGCAGATTGAAAATGCCCTTAGCAACTACGACATAGACATTAAAAAAATAAGGGGTGTGTTCGTCACCCACGAGCATATTGACCACTGCTCCGCCCTTAGGGTGCTTGTAAAGAAGAATAACATTCCGGTATTTGCCACAGAGGGTACAATGGAGGGGCTTATAAAGGATAAAAGGATAGAGCCAAGTGCAGAAACCCATATAACCTCCGGTGAGATTTCTTTGGGAGATATGCTGGTGGAGGCTTTTCCCACTAATCATGATACAATACAGCCCTGTTGTTTTCGTGTTACAACCTCTGACAACCGAAAGGCTATGGTGGCAACTGATTTGGGAGTTATTAGCGACGAGGTGCGAAATGCCTTTTACGGTGTGGATGCTTTGGTGCTGGAGAGCAACCACGATATTGATATGCTTAAAAACGGATTTTATCCATATTATCTAAAGCAGAGGATTTTGTCCTCAAATGGTCACCTGTCAAACGAAAGCTGTGCCAAGGAACTACCTCAGATAATTGAGAACGGAACAATGCGTATTATGCTTGGACACCTAAGTCAGGATAACAACCGCCCTGATGTTGCCCTTAACGAAAGCCTTGGTGTTCTTAATAAGATGGGCTTTAGGCGTGATTATGATTACACCATTGATGTAGCTCCTGTGGAAAGTAACGGAAAGGTAATACTATTCTAATGTTGACAGTTAACATAATTTGTATAGGTAAACTAAAGGAAAAATATTGGGTTGATGCTATTAAGGAGTACAGCAAACGACTGTCCTCATTTTGCAGATTTTCTGTAATTGAGCTTTCAGAATGTAAGGTGAACTCCGACCCAAACGAAAAGCAGATTGAACATATTTTACAGGAGGAGGGAAGTGCTATCCTCCAAAAGATAAAACCTACAGATTATACTGTTGCTATGTGCATTGAGGGTAAAAACATCTCCTCACCTCAGCTTGCAAATCTTATGGATAATATCCAGCTTGAGGGGAAAAGCACGGTGAACTTTATAATCGGCGGAAGCTGGGGACTGTTAGAAGAAGTTAAGCAGAGGGCAGACTACAAGCTTTCTATGGGAAAAATGACATTCCCTCACCAAATGGCAAGGGTAATGCTAACGGAGCAGATTTACCGCAGTTTTCAGATAAGCAGTAACGGAAAATACCACAAATAATCATATGATTTACGGAAAGGGGTGGAATTATGGCTTTTGACGGAGTTATGCTTCACTATGTGAAAGAAGAGATAAAAGAAAATGCAATGGATGCAAGGGTGAGCCAGATTCATCAGCCTAACAGAGATGAACTGGTTATTGCTCTGCGATCAAAAAATGGCAACAAAAAGTTACTTATATCCACCCGTGCAAATTCACCAAGGGTGTGCTTTACTGAACATTCTCCCGAAAATCCGGCAACGCCACCAATGCTTTGTATGCTCCTAAGGAAAAGACTTGGAGGAGCAAAGCTGGTGGATATTCGTCAGCCTGAGCTGGAGAGGATTTTGTTCCTTGATTTTATTGCCACAAATGAGCTTGGCGACAGAGTAAAGCTTTCTCTATGTGTTGAAATTATGGGGAAATACAGCAACATAATTCTCATTGATGAAAATGAAAATATTATAGACGCACTAAAGCGTGTTGACTTTACAATGAGTACCCAAAGACTTGTTTTGCCAAACATTAAGTACGAGCTACCACCAAAGCAGGACAAGCTTTGCATATTTACAAGTGACAGCAGAGAAATTGTACAGAAGTCTCTTGACACACCGGGAGAGATGAAACTTTCTAAGGCTTTACTTTCTGCAATGCAGGGCATTTCTCCTATTATTGCCAGGGAGCTTGAGTATCAAACCGGTGTTGAAAGCAATAGAGAAGTTACAATTGTTGATAAGGTAAAGCTGATTGAAAAAATTGACAAGCTTCGTGAATATATTGTAGGTGGCAAAAGCTGTCCTACAATGATGATAAAGCCTGACGGAAAGCCCTTTGACATAGCCTTTGCTGACATAATGCAGTACGGCGATATGGCAAGTAAAAAGAGGTTTTTGTCCTTTTCTCAAATGCTTGATTCCTTCTATTACGAAAGGGACAAGGCGGAGAGAATTAAAGTAAAGGGGCAGGATTTGTTCCGTCTTTGCTCCAACATCAAGGATAAGCTGGCACGAAAAATTGCTGTTCAGCAGAGGGAACTTTCTGAAAGCCAGAATAGGGAGGAGCTTAGGAAAAAGGGAGATTTGCTCCAGGCAAATATGTACAGGATGGTTCGTGGTCAAAGCTTTATTGAGGTGGAGGATTACTATAACAACAACGAAAAGGTTAGGATTAAGCTAAGTCCAACCCTTAACCCAAGTCAAAATGTGCAGAAGTACTACAAGGATTACCGCCGTGCCAAGACAAGGGAAGAAATGCTTACGGTACAGATTAAGAAAGCACAGGAAGAACTGGAGTATATTGATTCTGTACAGGAGAGTCTTTCTCGTTGCGAAAGCGAAAGGGAGCTTTCCGAGATTCGCCTTGAACTAGCCGACGAGGGATATGTTCGCCAAAGTTCAGGTGGAAAAGGCAACAAGAAGATAAAAACTCTGCCTCCAAAGGAGTACAAGTCCTCTGACGGATTTACTATATATGTGGGCAGAAATAATAAACAAAACGACACATTAACCCTTAAAACTGCAAGAAACTACGATATGTGGCTACACACAAAGGACATTCACGGAAGTCATGTAATCATCGTCAGTGACAACAGGGAAATCACCGACACAGCCATTAAGGAAGCGGCATCCCTTGCCGCCTACAACAGCAAGGCAAAGGAAAGCACCAATGTTCCTGTGGACTACACTATTGTGAAAAATGTCAGCAAACCAAGGGGAGCAAAGCCGGGAATGGTGATTTATGTTAAGAACAAAACAGTATATGTAAACCCAAAGGAAACCATATAATAACTACCCAATACTCAAAATGAAATGAGTATTGGGTATTATTATGTCAAAATATATAATTTAGAATAGAAATTTGCGATTAGATTTAACTTATTTTTAATATTTTCTTAAAATTCCTTTAAGGAATTTTATTGACAAAATGATATATTACAATTACATTAGGGTATTTTGGAAAAATAATACTTTGGAAATACTGAATAAATAAGAAAAAATGATTAATCAGTGTTCCCCTTATAAACTTCTTAACCGGAGGTAAGATGTATGGACGCTTACAGTATAGTGCTTAAAGTGATTATGGCACTTGGTGGACTGGGACTTTTCCTTATTGGTATGAAAAATATGGGAGAAGGTCTTGAACTTGCGGCAGGAAGCAAACTTAGAAATTTGCTTGAAAAAATCACAAGCAACAAGTTTATTGCAATGCTTGTGGGTGTTTTGGTAACTGGTGTTATACAAAGCTCATCGGCAACAGATGCCATGGTTGTTGGTTTTGCCAATGCAGGACTTATGGAATTTGGACAGGCTATCGGTGTTCTCTTTGGTGCAAAAATCGGTACAACGGTAACTTCACTCCTTTTGGCAATTGATATCAAGGCATTTGTTCCTACATTTATATTCCTTGGTGCGCTGATCATCACCTTCGTTAAGAAGAATAACTACAAGTACTACGGACAAATTGCAGCAGGCTTTGGTATGTTGTTCCTTGGTCTTTCCTTAATGAGTGAAAACCTGCGTTGGATGGGTGAAAGCCAGGCTTTCCTCAGTATTGCAGACAAGCTTTCTTTCCCTCTTTTGGGACTGCTTGTTGGTATAGTATTTACAGGTATCATTCAGAGTTCTTCAGCCTCAGTTGGTATTTTGATGGCTCTTGCAACAGCAGGGGTTATTACAAGTCTTGACCAGGCTGTGTATGTTGTATTTGGCTTTAATGTTGGCGCTTGCTCTGCGGCTATTCTTTCCTCTTTGGGCGCAAACAGAACAGCAAAGCAGATAGCACTTTCTAACCTGTTAATAAGCTGTTTTGGTGCTGTCATTATGACGGTGGTTGCAGTGTTCCTACCATTCACAGATATTATCAATTATTTCTTGCCGGCAGACAAGGTTGGCGTTGCGGCTCAGATTTCCGCCGCCCACATTATTTTCAACATATTAATTACAGTAATGCTTCTGCCTTGCTCTAACCTAATTATCAAAATTACAAGGCTTATTCTTCCTGACCTTGAAGAGGATAAGGAGAAGATGGGTACTGTTTATCTTGACAACCGTATCCTTACCACACCTCCTATGGCTGTTCGTCAGGTTGAAAAAGAGTGTGAAAGACTTAGTACCCTGGCAAGGAAAAGCTACGATTATGCTATTAAGGCATTCTTTGAACAGGATGTAAAGTATATAGAAAAGGTTGAAAAGAATGAAAAGGTTGTGGACTTTTTAACCCACGAAATTACAAACTACATAGTTAAAATCAATGGTCTTGATATTTCCGACGAGGATAGAAAAATCATGGGTGTTATGTACTCTGCAATTCAGGATTTGGAGCGTATCGGCGACCATGCAGAAAATATTACCGACTGTGTAAAAACTATGATTGACGGTAAAATTGTATTTTCAGAGGATGCACTTGGTGAACTGAAACACCTTGACTCCCTTGTGATTTCTCTGTTGGACAGCGGATTTGAAATGTTCAACACACAAAATCCGGACCCTGTTCTTGCCGAAGAGGTTGTTGCCACCGAGGATGAGCTGGATGATTATGTTGACGCATATAAGGTAAATCATATCAAGAGAATGAACGAAGGCCTTTGCTCTGCAGAGAACGGAACAGTATTCCTTGAAATGCTAACAGTCCTTGAGAGGGTTGGCGACCACGCAAACAATGTTGCATTCTCTATCCCAAGTAAAAAGCTAAGAGCAGTTGTAAACCAGGAATAATTTAATAGTCTAATTTTGGGTTGTCACTATTGTGGCAACCCTTTTTTTCACCCATATGTGATATAAAATTAAGTCTGTTATTTAAAGACAAGTGGTATCGGAATAAGATTCCTTACGCGGCGGGGACTGGCGTGTGGGGCAGGTCAGAAGGATACCGCGG
>JAXESA010000053.1:0-2567 GCA_034116205.1 Ruminococcus sp.
CTTGCAGGTAAAACCCTTGAATCGTTTACAATTAATGTGTCACCCTCGTTTAGGTAATCAATTACATCATAAAAATGCTTGTGTTGAGTTTCCTTTGTTGCCCTGTCATATACAAGCATTCGTGAGGAATCCCTTGGTTCAACGGGAGTTTGTGCTATTAACTCCTCTGGCAGGTCATAATAAAAATCACTTGTTTTCATATAAAATTCCAATCTAAATTTATTAAAATAATTGACATACTTCTTATTAAATGATAAAATTACAAGAAGAATAGGTCAATTTGCTTTTTCTAATCTATAATATAATAAATTACGGAAAAACACAACTGATTTTTTAATTTTGGAGGAAGAAGAATATGAAGAATTACAAAGTTGGTATAATCGGTGCAACCGGTATGGTAGGTCAAAGATTTGCTACTTTGCTGGAAAATCACCCTTGGTTTACAGTTACTGCACTGGCTGCAAGTAAAAGAAGTGCAGGTAAAACATATAAAGACTGTGTTGAAAATAGATGGGCAATGACTGCTCCAATTCCAAAATCAATGGAGGATATGATTATTCTTGATGCTGCTAATGTTGAAGAAGTAGCATCTAAAGTTGATTTTGTATTCTGTGCAGTTGATATGCCTAAGGATCAAATCAGAGAGCTAGAAGAGGCTTATGCAAAGGCTGAGTGCCCTGTTGTTTCCAACAACTCTGCACACAGACATACACCTGATGTTCCTATGGTTATTCCTGAAATTAACGCTGACCACATCAACGTTATTCCGTCACAGCGAAAACGTCTTGGAACTAAAAAAGGTTTTGTTGCAGTAAAATCTAACTGTTCACTCCAGTCCTATGTTCCGGCAGTTCACCCTCTTAGAGAGCTTGGATGCAACAAGGTTCTTGCTTGTACATATCAGGCAATTTCCGGTGCAGGTAAAACATTTGAAAGATGGCCTGAAATGGTTGACAACCTTATTCCATACATCGGCGGAGAAGAGGAAAAGTCAGAAAAAGAACCACTTAAAATTTGGGGTCACATTGAGGGTGATGTAATTGTTGATACAGACGACATTGCAATCACTTCACAGTGCCTTAGAGTTCCTGTTTCTTACGGACACACAGCAGCAGTTTTTGTTTCATTTGAGGGCGAAGTTCCTTCTGAAGAAAAAATTATAGAAGTTTGGGAGAACTACAAGGGTAGAGCACAGGAGCTTGAACTTCCAAGTGCTCCAAAGCAGTTCCTCCACTACTTTACAGAACCGGACCAACCACAGATTAAGTCAGCCCGCAACCTTGAAAACGGTATGGCAGTTTCTGTGGGTCGATTAAGACCAGACACCCAGTACGATATGAAGTTTGTTTGTATGAGCCACAACACCCTGCGTGGTGCTGCCGGCGGTGCAGTTCTTCTTGCTGAACTTCTCTGTGCTGAGGGATATTTTGATGACTAAACCCTTTGGAGGTTAATAATATGAACACACCAATTTTTACAGGCTCCGGTGTGGCCTTAATTACACCAATGAACAGCGATGGGTCTGTTAATTATGACGAGTTGGGAAGACTCCTTGAATTTCAAATTGAAAACGGTACAGATGCTATTATTGCCTGTGGTACTACAGGTGAGGCTGCAACACTTACCGTTGAAGAGCACAAGGCTGTTTTGTCCTATGTTGCTGAAAAGGTAAATAAGAGAATTCCTGTTATTGCAGGTACAGGCAGTAACGACACAGCAACAGCAGTTAACCTTTCTAAGTCAGCTCAAACTTACGGTGTTGACGGACTTCTTACTGTTACACCTTATTATAACAAGACTTCTCAGGCAGGACTTATCAAGCACTTTACAACTATTGCAGATTCTGTTGATTTGCCGATTATTCTGTACAATGTTCCATCAAGAACAGGTTGTGCTATGAAGCCAAAGACCTATGCGGAGCTTGAAAAGCATGCAAACATAGTAGGCGTAAAGGAAGCAAACGGTGATATTTCCTCCGTTTCTTTAACAAGAAGTCTTTGTAGTGATGATTTTGCTATTTACTCAGGTAATGACGACCAGACAGTACCATTTATGTCCTTAGGCGGTAAGGGTGTTATTTCTGTATTTGCTAACTTCTGTCCAAAGGAAATGCACGAGATTTGTCAGGCTTGTCTTGATAATGACTTCAAGAAGGCAGCAGAGATGAACTTCCATTATGTTGAACTTATGGATATTATGTTCTCTGATGTTAACCCAATTCCTGTTAAGACAGCAATGAACCTCATCGGTTTTAATGCCGGCGAATGCAGATTACCGCTTGTTCCAATGAGCTACCAAGGTTATCACGACCTAAAGGATTGCTTGGCAAAGTATAATCTGTTAGATAAGTATAAAAATTAATCTGTTGGGCGTACTTAAGTAAATACTGATGTACGCCCAATACTATGTTAAGGGGAATTATAGATGACAAAAGTTATTATTAGCGGATGTTCCGGAAAGATGGGTCACTTTATTGTTAAAACAATAGAAGAAAGAAATGACTGTATTGTTGCCTGTGGTGTTGATGCATACGACTGCGGTGATTATGATTTTACAGTTTACAAAAG
>JAXESA010000054.1:0-9073 GCA_034116205.1 Ruminococcus sp.
AACCTGTTAAAGGACAGCGGTGCGTCAGGTGTTGTGCGAAAGGGTGACGGTATTCAGGTAATTTACGGACCACAGGTTTCCGTTGTAAAATCCAACCTTGAGGACTTTATGGAAACAGATGCATCAAACAACCTTGACGAGATTTTGGGTGTTACCGATTCTGAAAAACCAAAGGAAGAAAAATCCCATAATACCGCGGAAAAAATCGTTGAAGATAAGGAAAACTCAAAGGCAGAAATCCTCTGCGCTTACCTGACAGGTGAGGTAGTACCACTTGAAAATGTTGAGGATGCTGTGTTCTCAAACAAGGTAATCGGTGACGGAATAGCAGTTGAGCCAACTGTTGGAGAATTGTATGCACCTTGTGACGGTAAGGTTGATACTGTTTTTGACACAAAACACGCAGTAAGCCTTATTTCGGAAAAAGGCTGTAATATGATACTTCACATTGGTATTGACACAGTCAAGCTGAACGGACAGTTCTTTGAAAGTCATGTTAAGTCAGGTCAACAGGTGAAAAAGGGCGACTTGCTCATAACCTTTGACATTGACGAAATCAAAAAAGCAGGCTACAAGCTGACAACACCAATGGTTATCTGCAACACCCCTGATTATTCTGAATTTAACCATCTCAAAGCAGGTGCAATCACTGCCGGAGAAGAAATTTTAGAGATTAAATAATATATTCTTTCGTATTTTTCTAAAACAAAAGGCATCGGGTTTCCGATGCCTTTTGTGTGTGAAATTATACATATTTTCTTTATTAAAATAATATTGTGTATAGAATTATATTTATCTTCTAAAAAATCACATATTCTCTGCATTCTGATTTACAATCTGTATGTAAACCTCGTTGGGTAGCATTGGGGTTTCAAGCATACCGATTGTTTCTTCTGATAATGAAAGATTTTTGCCAAATTCTTCTCCTGCTTTGGTGAATTTTTCAAGTAGCGGTTTTGTCAGTGGTTCGGCGGTGGGTTCGTTCAGCATTGGGGTTTCGGGAACACAAACAATAGTTGCGTTATTGCTGAACATATTATTGCATTGTATCTTAAGTCCGTCAAAGTTGCCGTCCCAGTTAGGAAAACCGCAACCGCTGATAACAACATAATGTTTCTTTGAAAAATCAATAAGGGTGTCGTGCCTGACAACACCGTTTTCCTCCTTCATTGACATTTTTGCAAGGGGGATTGTCCTATCTATAACCGCCTTTAAATGAGATGGAATACCATAGCAGTAAAGAGGAAAGCTCCAAATAACAATGTCGGAGTCCACAATCTTACTTAAAATACTGTTTTGGTCGTCCTGCTGGATACACTCGCCCTTTTGCATTTTCCAACAAGCAAAGCAACCCATACAAGGCTTTATATCCTTATTGATTACGTCAACAATTTCAAGGTGATGTTCTCCGCTTTTCATAATTCCGTTCACAAAAGCACCGGTAAGGTGCATAGTGTCACTTTTAGCCTTTGGACTTCCGTTGAGTACCAGTATTTTCATATTATTTCATCTCCTAAATGTAGATTTTGCATATGATATTTTTGACATATCAACAAATTCAATATACCATAATACTCCCAAATAATCAATATTTATACAGTATAGCTGTATTATTTAACGCAAATTATACATTTTTTACATAATGCCACAATATTACTGACATTTAAATAAATATTGACAAGAAATATCGGTTAACATATAATTAAAATACTATATTGTATATGCGAAATAACCTTGAAATTGTTTTTTTATGTGTTAGTAAATATATTTTGTTTGTTTATTTCGTGTACTTTTATTTTAATTCAGGAGGGAATTTTATGTTTTGTAAACATTGTGGAAAACAGATTGATGAAAATCTTGCTTTCTGTCCTTATTGTGGAAAAGCTGTCAAAGCGGTGAATGACGAAAGTGTCGCATCAGCTAAACAGTATGATGCAGACAACACAAATAATAATTCTGCATCAAACCCACAGACTGTTCTTCCGGAAAAACAGGCATCTGTGAATGAGGTTGCTGAAGTACCTCAGACAACAGTACCGGAAAATAATATGGGTGAGAATAATTTAGGTGTAAATCTTAATTATCAGGAACCACCTAAGAAAAAACGTAAATTACCAGTAGTGCTGGCAATTGTAGGAGTATGTGTTGTTGCTATTGCCATTATAGTTGCACTGAACTTTTCTCTTATCTTAGGTACTTGCATCAAAACCTTTGGTTCACCAAGTGATTATATGCGTTTTGTAGAGGCAAAAGAAATCAGCAGTTTAGCAACAGATTTTTCCAAAGCTTATGGCGAGAATGTTTTGGAGCAATTGTCTTCCGATGATTGCTCAAAAGCAAATCTGTCTGTTAAGTTATCTGACAAAGGTAATGAATTGCTCACTACACTTGTGGGCTCCGGTGAGGATATTAACCTTGATTGGCTAAAGGAGGTCAATTTATCTGTCGCCACCAATAATGATGGTGACTCTCAGCAAGTAAAGATGGGTCTTGGTCTTGGCGGTAAGAATGTGATTTCTACCGACTGTATAGTAGATACCAAGAACAAAGAGGCTTATATTGCTATTCCCGAGCTTTCAAAGAAATACTTAAAATTAGAACTGGAAGATATGGGAGACATTAACCTTGATAATATAGAGTCAATCAAAAAAGCTCTTCCCGATGAAGAGGAGCTAAATGACTTAATTGAAAAATACGCAGATATTGTTATTAATGCTCTTGACAATGTTGATTTAGACGATAGCACACTTGACGTCAATAAGGTTGAACAGGATTGCACAGAATTGACCTTAACCATCAGTGAGCGTCAGGTTCTTGAGATTTGCCGGGAAATTTTGAATGAGGCAGAAAACGATAAGGAACTTATGGAATTAATCAATGATTTTGTTGATACAGTAGTGAGCCTTACCGGTGAAACTGATGTTGATGTTAATGACTCCATAGATGAGTTAAAAGAACAAATAGAAGATGAGCTTGATAGCCTGGATGGCGACGGTGATGAGGTGTTTACTCTTGTTGACTATGTTAACGGACATCATGAAATTATCGGTCGTGCTATTGAAGTAGAAGGCGAAGAAGTGGTTTCTTACGGAATGGTTAAGGACGGTAGCGATATTTCTTACCAGATTAAAATTGGTGAAGAATTTGTAGTAACCGGCGAAGCTGAAGAAAGTGGAGATAAACTAGACGGTGAATTTGTTACTAAATCAAATGACGAAGAACTCTTGATTATCCAAACTAAAGACTTTGATGTGGAAGAATTTGAAGGCACTTTAACCCTCAAGCCCGGTGCATCCCTTGCAGATGTTTCTGATTCATCAATGCCTATTTCAGTTTCAGATGTAGCTTTACAGTTGAATTTCCTTAAAGAAGGTGCAGATATAAAGCTACTCCTCCAGGGTGAAGACTTACTCACCGTAAGTGCCAATTCAGAATCCGAGGATTCTAAGGATATTAGTATTCCTGACGATGTATGTGATGCCACCGACGAAACCGCTATGAGCGAATATTTTCTTTCTGTGGATATTAATTCCATAATTGACAACCTTAAGGATGCAGGTATCCCTGAGGAACTAATTGAAGAACTTCAAAGCAGTTTGTTAGAATCTGCTATGTCATCCTACTAAAAATAATTGTATATATTTATGACAAAATCTTTGTATGTGTTTAGTGCATTTGTTTATGGGTTTGTCGTAGTCTTTGGCACTGATGTATTATTGCAATCAGTGCCAAAGTTTTATGGTGCGTTATGAAAATTGAAATTAATCATATTCAAAAAAGCTTTGGAAAAAAACAAATTTTAAAGGATGTTACTTTTTCTGCTAAGGGAGGGGAGTGCATTGGCATTCTCGGAGGTAACGGAAGTGGAAAATCAACCTTGTTGTCAATCCTTGCCGGTGTTCAGCTATGCAGTAGCGGAGAATTCTTGTATAACGGAATAAATCTACTAAAAAAACCAAAAGTCCGTTCTGACTTGGTGGGATATGTCCCCCAGGGCATCCCCTTAATTGAAGAGCTTACTGCAAAGGATAATTTGTTACTGTGGTATGACCGAAAAGATTTAAAAAGAGAACTCTCAGACGGGATAATCTCCACCCTGGGAATTAACGATTTTGTAAATAAAACTGTTTCAAAAATGTCAGGTGGTATGAAAAAGAGGTTGTCCATAGGTTGTGCATTGTCCAAAAAACAACCCATTCTCCTTCTGGACGAGCCAACCTCAGCCCTTGATTTAGCTTGTAAACAAACAATAACCGATTATATTCAAAATTATAAAAATTCAGGTGGGATTGTAGTTTTGGCAACCCATGATGTTACGGAGTTTGATTTGTGCGATAAAATGTATATTCTAAAAAATGGAAGTCTTAATCACTATGAATATACAGGCTCATTAAAAGATTTGACAGAAAGGCTGTAACTCTGTTTATGAAAAAGTATTTTTATTCACAAGTTAAGAGAGTTGTCAGATTTCTGCCCATAATACTTGTCATATCTATGGTGCTTTGTGTCCTTGTATCAATAATCTTTTCTGCTATGCTTAGCATTGATGAGAATAAAAAGGACAAGCAGAAGTTTGCCATAGGTGTTGTTGGGGACACAAAAGAATCCTTCCTGGGAATTGGTATAAGCGCTTTGGAAAATTTTGATTCTTCTCGGTTTGCCATTGAGTTTGTTGAATTAGATGAGGAGAAAGCAAAATCATCCTTGCAAAAGGGAGAAATTTCTGCCTATGCAGTAGTTCCCGATGACTTTGTCAATTCTTTGGTTCACGGTGAAATCAAAAAGATAAAGTATTATACAACTGATGATGGAGTGGGAATTTCTGCTGTGTTTGAAAAAGAAGTGACTCAGGTTATTTCCAACATACTTGTCCAGTCACAAAAAGGTGTTTATGGACTGGCAGATGCAATGGAGGACAACGGAGCAAGTTACTGCACCGGCGAAAAAATGAATGAGCTTTGTGCCGAATATTTTGAACTTATCATTAACCGAACCTCAATGGGTAAAAACGAATACATTGGAATTGCTGACGAAGTTTCAATGCGGGGGTATTTCTTGTGTTCAATTATTACATTGTTTGTTTTCCTGTTTGGTATTTCCTGTGTTTCAATGTATGCCAAAAGGGATATATCTTTAAACAGAATTCTTTATGCAAAGGGGCAAAGTGGGCAAAGACAGATTATATGTGAGTATTTTACGTATTTTCTCCTTGTGTACTTAGTTGTCTTTGTAACAAGCGTTTGTGTTGCGGCTCTTGGGGGATTAAAGTCTTTGATTCCTGAGCTTGAATATATGGGAATGTCCGAAATTCTATTGTTCACAATAAGGATAATACCAGTGGTGGCAATGATTTCTGCTTTCCATTTTCTGCTGTTTGAAATCACAAGAGATATTGTTACCGGTGTTTTACTTCAGTTTGTTGCATCCGTTTCATTGACCTATATTTCCGGATGCTTTTATCCAATATACTTTTTCCCCGAAATTGTACAGAGGATTTCTACATTTTTGCCGGCAGGGTTAGCAAGGAGCTACCTTTCTGAAAGTATTGTCCAAAAACCTATCACCATAAATTTTGTATTTATTTTGATTTACTTCGTATTGTTTTTAGGTGTAACCATCCTTGTTAGGAACAGAAGAATTAAGGGGAGGGGATAAAAAATGAATTTGCTGAAAAAAGCTTTTGTGTGGTCTGCGCTTTTAACAAAACGGTTCCTCAAAAAGCCTGTGTTCATTTTGATACTTGCCTTAATTCCTTTGCTTGTGGTTGCACTTAATATTGTCGCCAACCAAGACAGTGGAGTGGTTTCTGTTGCATTAGTACAGGAGAACAAAGAGGACAAGCTAAGTTCAGTAATTGTGGATGATTTGTTGGCGGAAAACAGTATCATAAGATATGTTAAAAGTGATATTGATGATTCAGAAAAGCTGTTGCAAACAGGCAAGGTGGATTCTGTTTGGGTTTTTTCTGATGATTTAAAAAAAAGAACAGACAAAGTGGCGATAAGTCAATCTGAAAGTAACTACTTAGTAAAAATCATAGAGAGAGAAAAAACTGCATCACTACTCCTATTGCACGAAAAACTATACGGCACTTTGTTCAAATATTGTTCCCAGTCCCTATATTTGAATTTTGCAACAGAAAATATAGATGAGCTTAAAGGGAAAACACATAAGCAATTGATGGAGTATTATGACAATCTTCACACAGGCGAAGGTTTGTTTGAGTATTTGCATATTGGTTCAGGTACATTGTCACAAAGCAAAGAGGAGATAAGCTATCTTGTTACTCCTTTGAGGGGTATATTTTCAATATTAATAATCCTTTGTGGCTTGGCGGTTGCAATGCTTTTTCAAAAGGATGTTTCAAAGGGCGTTTTTTCCTGGATTCCTCACAGGATAACCCCTGTAATAGCCGGAATATACCACTTTATACCAATCATTGTTATTTCTGTTGTATCACTCATTTCTCTAATGGTAGTTGGCTTGAGTGTTTCTTTTGTGAGAGAAATTTTAATGATTATACTATATTCATTTTGTTGTACAATATTTTGTATGATTATCAGATTGTTATGTGGCAACATAAAAATTCTCAGCGTGTTAACTCCTTTGATTGTTGTGGCTCTGTTTGCAATATGCCCGGTGTTCTATGATTTTCAGTCATTGTGGGCAATTCAAATGCTATTCCCAACATTCTATTACTTGAAGGCAACCTATAGCGATGCTTATTTATTGTATATGGTTGCATACTGTATCATAAGTTTATTTATTTATATGCTATTGTCAAAAGCTAAAAAGTCGGTGTAGATGATAGTTTGGAAATGAATTAATATATTTTTGTTGTAATGGCAATAGCAAGTTGAAACATAGAAAATAAAAAATTTGTAAGATTTTTAAAAAAAGTTAAATTTGATATTGACAATCATAAAAAGTAATGATATAATCAGTCTTGCTGAAAATGAAACAGCAAAAATAATAAGCGAGTGTGCTGGAATAGGCAGACAGGCACGTTTGAGGGGCGTGTGTCTTTGACGTACGGGTTCAAGTCCCGTCACTCGCACCATTAAAACAGGTAATGCGTTGGCGTTACCTGTTTTAATTTTTATTCCATCAAGTGACGCAAACATTAATTTTTGGCTTAAACACTGTCATTTTAAAGGTATCTTTAATGGATGCCCTTATTTTTTTATCTAAACAGTTTTTAAAGTATTTTTTCTATAATTCAAAAAAAGACAACGCAAAAGACAACGCAACCATAATAATTTGGAATAATAAAAATATTACTTTTTGATTTATATTTTAAAAAATATCTTTAATAATTATTTCACCTGTGTTATAATTTCCTTATATTTTGATGTATGGGAGGATTTTGATGAATTCCATTAGTAGAGAAGAAATTGCAAACGGTGTGTTTTTCAATACAATTAAGGACATCCGATTTAAAACAACAAAGCTAAGCGTTACCTTTGCACTGCCCATTACAAAGGAGTGTGCCTCAAAGAATGCTTTGCTCAGCGGAGTGCTTACACGCTCCACCTCGGCCTATCCTGATTTCACGATTCTGTCAAAAAAGCTTTCTGACCTTTACGGTGCAACCCTTGGGGGATATGTGCGTAAAAGCGGTGACAAACAGATAGTTGTTTTTTCAATCAGCGGAATTGACGATAGATATGCTTTTCAGGGTGATAACATCACACTTGATATGTCCAATCTCCTGTGTGATGTTATTTTTAAACCAAAGTTAAATGGAAAGGCTTTCTGTGAAGAAGAAATTTTTCAGGAAAAGCGCCAGTTAAAGGATTTAATAGATTCAGAGTTTAATGACAAAAGGGTGTATTCCCTTAACAAAGCACTTTCAATTATGTGCAAGGACGAGCCATATGGACTTTCCCGACTTGGCACAAAACCTGACCTTGACGCAGTAACAGGTGAAGATTTATACAGCGCTTGGGTAAACCTTTTGCAAAAGGCAACTGTTGAAATATTCTTTTCCGGAGAAAATGGGGGAGATGTTGCAAAAAATACCCTTAAAAACTTCTTCTCGTCTTACGAAAGATTTCCTGTTAGTATCGAAAACACCATAATTTCCGATGTCCAAAATGTTAAGAACGAAAAGGAAGTTATGGAGCTTTCACAAAGCAAAATGATTATGGGCTTCCGCAGCGGTATTGCTTCCCCTTATTGTGATACAATGGCTATGCGACTTGCTGTTGCCATTCTTGGCGGAACTGCCCACAGTAAGCTTTTTAATAATGTTCGTGAAAAGCTAAGCCTTTGCTACTATTGCAGTGCCAGATTTGATAAAACAAAGGGCATTATGACCATTGAAAGCGGTGTTGAAAAGGATAATATCGAAAAGGCTAAAGTGGCTATCCTTAAAGAGCTTGAGGATATAGCCAAGGGCAACATTACAGATTTTGAAATCGACTCCACCAAGCTGTCTATGTGCAACGATTTTGTTGCTGTTGGCGATAACGAATTCGGTATGGAAACATGGTACCTCAGCCAGGTGCTGTGCAATGAGTTCGATTCAATAGAGGATGCCTGTAAAAAGGTTCAGTCAGTTACCAAGGAAGAAATTATGGAGATGGCGTCAAAGCTAAAGCTTGATACCGTCTATGTACTGGAGAGTAAGTAATGAGTATTAAGGAAGTAAAGTCGCCCCTGGTTGGGGATAAGTATTTTAAGGTTAAGCACAAAAGCGGTCTTAACATATATGTTTACGAAAAGTCAGGTTACAACACAACCTATGCCATTTTTGGCACAAAGTACGGTTCAATAAACACCTGCTTTAGTTCGGGTGACGGTGAAAAAATCACAGTTCCCGACGGTATTGCCCACTATCTGGAGCATAAGCTCTTTGAAAGTGAGGACGGAGATGCATTTACAAAGTACGCAAAGACAGGTGCAAACGCAAATGCATTCACAAGCTTTGACAAAACCTGTTACCTTTTCTCGGCATCACAAAATTTTAAGGAAAGCTTGGAAATTCTCCTGGACTTTGTTCAGTCACCTTATTTTACCGACGAAACAGTAGCAAAGGAGCAGGGCATTATTGGTCAGGAAATCAAGATGT
>JAXESA010000055.1:0-9089 GCA_034116205.1 Ruminococcus sp.
ACAAAGTGTTTTTCTCTACTGTAAAGATGATGAACATACACTTATATATAAGAGAATGGGCTTTGTCCCCTGTGGAAAATGGAAGGAAATTTATAGATGAGTTTTTTTGATTTTAACGAAAGAGTGTTAAAGCTTTCCGAAAAAGCAATGGAGAATTGTAAGGATATTTTAAAGAATATTGAGGAAATTCAGGAATATAACCAAAACAAAATGCTAAAGGCTTTTCAAGAATGTAAAGTGTCCGAAAGTCACTTTGCCGACAGCACAGGCTACGGTTACAGCGACTGGGGCAGGGAAGTCCTTGATAAAGTATATGCAACTGCATTTGGTGCAGAGGACGCCCTTGTAAGACAGGGCTTTCAGTCCGGCACACATGCCCTGACAGTTGCACTTTTCGGTATGCTACGACCCGGCGACACTATGCTTTCCGTTGCAGGAATACCTTATGATACAATTAGAAGTGTTATCGGCATAGAGGGTAATTATTCCGGTTCGTTAAAGGACTTTGACATTCACTATGACGAAGTTCCCCTTGCCGGCAAAGATATTGATTATAATGCTTTAGAAGAAAAATTAAAGTCAAAACCTAAAATGGCATACATTCAGCGTTCAAGGGGTTATTCGTTAAGAAAAGCTCTGACAATTTCCGATATTGAAAAAATCTGCCAAGTTGTTAGGAGAGTTTCTCCGGACACTATTATTATGGTGGATAACTGCTACGGAGAATTTGTTGAAAAGTACGAGCCTGTTCAGGTTGGCGCAGATATTATGGCAGGCTCCCTCATTAAAAATGCAGGTGGCGGAATCGCCCCAACAGGCGGTTACATAGCCGGCAGAGCAGATTTGGTAGAACAGTGTAGTTACCGCCTCACCACTCCCGGAACAGGCAGAGAGTTAGGCGCAACTATCAGCACAAAAAGAGAAATGTTTTTAGGTGCTTTCAATGCTCCCCACATCACAGGAGAGGCGATGAAAACAGCTGTATTTGCCTGTGCGTTGTTTAAAGAAATGGGATACGGAGTTTCACCGGAACTTGATGAAACAAGGGGAGATATTGTCCAGGCAATCCTCCTTGAAAATGAAGAAAACTTAATTGAATTTTGCAAGGGGATTCAGTCCGGCTCACCTGTTGACAGCTATGTAACACCCGTTCCCGACGATTTGCCCGGTTACGACAGCAAGGTGATTATGGCGGCAGGTGCCTTTACCCTTGGTTCAAGCATAGAGCTTTCGGCAGACGCACCGTTGAGAGAACCATTTGCTGTGTGGATGCAGGGCGCTTTCAATTTTCACAGCGGTAAAACAGGGGTTATGCTTGCTGCAAATCAGATAATTAAAAAGAAAAATAAGTAAAAAATAAGGGTCGTACTTTTTGTACGACCCTACTTATTTTTATTCCTCAAATACCTAAAAAATTCATCAAACAGTTTTAGTGATTCTTCCTCCATATTCCCCCCAAAGCATTGGGTATTAAAATTATTTTTCATCTTTAAAACATCAATTCCCGAGCCACAAGCACCATACTTCTTGTCGTATGCACCAAAGTATATTTTGGGTATTCTTGCGTTTACAATAGCTCCTGCACACATTGGGCAAGGCTCCATTGTTACATACATTTCGCATTGCCAAAGTCGCCATCCGCCAAGTGCTTTACATGCCTTGTCTATAGCAAGGATTTCTGCATGATGAAGTGCGTTTTTAGTATTCTCCCTTTCGTTGTGTGCCTTTGAAATTATTTCTCCGTCTTTCACAATCACCGCACCAACAGGAACTTCATTCTCCTCTAAAGCAAGCTTTGCCTCAAGCAAAGCCTCTTTCATAAATATCTCGTTATACATAGCCAAACAAAACACCTAATGCATAAATAACATAGAAGGAAACAAGAATTATTGCTCCCGGATTTGTAAGAAAGGCTGTGATTTTATCCTTCGCTTTAAGGCAAACAATTTCTCTGCTATTTTGGAATTTCATATCAAAACCTTTTTTACAAAGGAGTATGATTGCAATAAAACCAATTACGGTGAGAGTTAAAACAATAATTGTTGAACAAAGTTCGTAAACACCCGCTGATGTGTATTCCTCTATACAGTCCAAAATAACCGAAGTTCCGTTATTAAGTAGGTGTAGCAGCATTGATGGAATGATGGAGTTTGTCTTTACAACGAGAACAGCACATACAAGACCAACAATAAAAGCAAAAGGAATCTGCACAAAATTTCCGTGAACAAGACCGAATAGAATTGAAGAAATCAGTATAGAAAAACCGTCACCGTATGGTCTTAAAAAATTCAGCACAACACCTCTGAAAGCGATTTCCTCTGTTATTGCAGGAATAATAGCAATACATATAAAGTAAATAATCTGTTCTTTTGGAGTCTTTGCCTCGGTAACTATTCCCGTGGTGTTTTCAAGACCGAACATACTCAGATTATCACTTAATAGTGAAACAGCATAGTTTGATATAGTGCAAATTGCATATCCGCCTATAACAAGGAGAGGCACGTTATATTTTCCTTCCCCTCTTATGGGCAATGCGTCTGACAGCTTAAATTTAAAAATAAGGCAAAAAATAACCGGTACCATAAAAAATCCTGAAAATTCCGCAATACCATTTAGAAGATAGTATATGGAGTAGGGTATTCCGTCAACACCTGTTTTTCCGGTCATATCAAGATGTCCTGTAAATAAAAGGACTGACGAAAGTACCATAGCAATTGCATTCATTACAACGGTGGCAATAATAAGCATAAAACAGGCCTTATTACAGGCTTTTCTTATTAACTTTTTTTGATGTTTGGTTTGATTATATTGATTCATTTGACTTATTCTTTCTAAGTCGTTAGAATAATAATTGTTCATAACATTTTCCTCTGTCAATTTGCTGAATTTATTTTATCAAAAAAATATATAAATGTCAAAATAATACTTGACAAAATAAGTATAGTCATATATAATGGTCGAGTAAAAGAAAGAAAGGCAGTTATGCTTTCACCTACGGGGTGCCGTCTGCGTGGGTCAATACTTTTTTCACAGAGTATTTTTCTGTGGTAGTTTTGTATTGTAGCGGACGGAGTAATCTGTCCGCTTTTATTATTTCTTTTTAATTTCTTTTGGGGGGAATCGAAAATCAGCAACAAGAAACTACAGATTAACGAGGAAGTTCGTGACAAGGAAGTAAGACTGATCGGTGCCGACGGTGAACAGCTGGGCATTATGTCAGCAGATAAAGCTTTTAATATTGCAGTAGAGAGTAACCTTGACTTAGTTAAGATTGCTCCACAGGCAAAACCACCTGTGTGCAAGGTTATGGACTATGGTAAATATCGTTTTGAACAGGCTAAGAGAGAGAAAGAGAATAAGAAAAACCAGCGTACAATTGACATTAAAGAAGTAAGACTTTCTTTAAACATTGATGTACACGATTTCAACACAAAACTTAACAACGCTCTTAAGTTCATTAAAAAAGGCGATAAGGTTAAGGTTTCTATTCGTTTCAGAGGCAGAGAGATGGGTCACCCGGAACAGGGCTACAACACCATGAAGAGATTTGCCGATGCTTGCGAAGAGGTTGCTGTTGTTGAGAAACCTGCAAAGCTGGAGGGAAGAAATATGTTAATGTTTCTTGCCCCTAAGACAAATAAGTAATTTTTAAGGAGGATTTTCATAATGGGAAAGATTAAGACACATAGCGGTGCAAAGAAGAGATTTAAGCTTTCTAAGAATGGTAAGGTTATCCGTGCTCACGCTAACAAGCAGCATATCTTGAACAAAAAGAACACTAAGCGTAAGAGAGGTCATAGACAGACTTGTGTAGCTGACAAGACAAATACAGCTCAAATCAAGAGATTGATTCCTTACAAATAATTGATTTTAACTTAGCGAATAACGGAGGTAAGATATAATGGCACGTGTAAAAGGTGCGATGATGACTCGCAAAAGAAGAAATAAAACTTTAAAGCTGGCTAAGGGTTACTATGGTGCTAAGAGCAAGCACTTTAAGATGGCTAAGCAGCAGGTAATGAAGTCCGGTAACTATGCATATATCGGTCGTAAGCAGAAAAAGAGAGATTTCAGAAGACTTTGGATCACAAGAATTTCTGCCGCTTGCAAGGCTAACGGTACAAACTACAGCACATTTATGAATGGCCTTAAGAAGGCAGGTATTGACCTTAACAGAAAGATGCTTTCTGAGATTGCTATTTCTGACCCTGCTTCTTTTGCAAGCCTTGTAGAAAAAGTTACAAAAGCTTAAGTACTATGCGTTTGGGTTTTACTCAAACGCTTTTACTATTTTTTATGAGGAACAGATGAGGGTGTAAAGATGAAATTTGTAAATAGCAGAGATAATTCTGTTGTTAAGCATATACATAAGCTTGTAAAGCAAAAAAAGTACAGACTAAAAAACAAACAGTTTGTAGCAGAGGGTTTAAGAATTTGCCAGGATGTATTGATTTCCGACAGACAAGTTGACATTTTGGTCTGCTCTGAAAATTTCTACACAAGGAATATGGAGTTATGTAACCGTCTTGAGGGTGTTTCACAGGAAGCTGTTGTTGTTCCCAACAGCCTTTTTAATGTTTTGTCCGACACCAAGTCACCTCAGGGTGTGCTTCTGGTGATGAAAACACTTGACAAAAGCATTGATATTGATAAAATTGATTATAATGGCAAGTATGTGCTACTTGAGAATGTACAGAATCCCGAGAATATTTCAACTGTTTTAAGGTCTGCCGACGCATTCAGAGTGAGGGGCGTGTTTATCACATCAGACTCCTGTGATGTTTACAGTCCTAAGGTTGTAAGGGGGAGTATGGGGGCAATTTTCAGAGTTCCTTTCTACATAATAGATTCTGCCCCAAGCTTTATTACAAATGAGTTTAACCACTTTGGCAACTCTTTTGCCGCTTGCCTTACTAAAGATGCAAAGCACCTTGGAGATTTCACTTTCCCTCAAAATTCCCTTGTTGCAATAGGCAACGAGGCTAACGGACTGACACAATCCACGATTAACGCTTGCAATCATCAGGTTATTGTTCCAATGTCAGGGAAGATAGATTCTCTTAACGCCGGTGTTGCTGCAAGTATTATTATGTGGGAAATGTCTAAAGATGAATAACACTCGCTACTATATATGGCTTAGTCTGTGCCTTGGATATGGAAACTGTAAAGTAAAAAAGATTTATGATATGGGGATTTACTCCGATATGTCATCTTTCTATAATGGTGGGGACTTTGAGTGGAAGTTTCTCGGTATTTTTTCCGATAAAGAAATTGACAAAATGCACTCAACTCCAATTGAAAAGGCTGACGCTATAATAAAAGAATGTGAGGAGCTTGGTTATCAGGTGTTATCTATTGATAATGAAAGGTATCCTAAGTGCCTTAGGGATATACATAACCCCCCTGCTGTAATTTATGTTTCCGGTTATCTTCCAAGGGTGGATAATCTTCTTACAATAGGCATTGTAGGAACGAGAAACGCTTCATCCTATGGCAAAAAGGTTGGGTATAGCATCTCCTATAATCTTGCCAAAAAGAAAGTAACTATTGTCAGCGGCGGTGCTTTAGGAATTGACAGCTCTGCTCACACAGGCGCACTTAATGCCGATGCTATAACTATTTGTGTTTTAGGATGTGGAATAAACTATCCCTATCTTGTACAAAATGAACCTATGAGGAAGGCTATAACAGCAAGAGGATGCCTAATTTCCGAATATCCTCCCGGTACAGAGTCTTTACCACACCACTTTGTTGCAAGAAACAGAATTATTTCAGCCCTTTCAAAGGGAATTCTTGTTGTTGAAGCAGGCAAGAAAAGCGGTTCATTAATCACATCTGCTTTTGCAGAAGAACAGGGCAAGCCAATCTTTGCTGTTATGGGCAATATAAACAGCATTCATTCTATGGGTTCAAACGAGCTTATAAAAGACGGAGCTGTTCCTGTTACTACATATTTGGACATCCTGAAGTATTTTAATGAATATAATGATTTAGAGGTATATGAGGATGACGAGTATGACATTCCGGAGGGAAAAATACTTAAAATTCCCGCAAAAAAATCAAAGGAAAAAGAAGAAAAAGAATTTATAACAGGTCATAGGTTCGATGTTGAACTTGATGAAAAGAGCAACATTGTTTATCATACCTTAGGGAGTACCCCAATGCACATTGATGAAATTGCCGAAAAAAGCGGTTTGCCCGTTTTTAAGGTTTCGGGTATTCTTACGAATTTAGAAATAAAAAATCTCATTGTTTCCCTAAAGGGAAGACAATATAAAATAAAGTAACTATCGGAGGATAGAGCAAATGTCAAAATTAGTAATAGTGGAGTCACCTGCTAAGGCTAAAACAATTAAAAAATATTTAGGCAAGGATTTTGAGGTTGTAGCTTCAATGGGCCATGTGCGTGATTTGCCAAAGGCTCGTTTGGCTGTTGACATAAAGAATAATTATGCCCCAAAGTATTCTATCATAAAAGGAAAAGAAAAGCTTGTTGGAGAATTGAAGTCACTTGCCGCCGACAGCGACGAAATTTTCCTTGCAACTGACCCCGACCGTGAGGGAGAGGCAATTTCTTGGCATCTGGCTTATATTTTAGGCTTGGATTTAAATGACAAGAACCGTGTTGAATTTAACGAAATTACAAAGACAGGCGTAAAAAACGGTATGGAACACCCACGTTCCATTGATATAGATTTAGTAAACGCACAGCAGGCAAGAAGAATTCTCGACAGACTTGTAGGCTATAAGCTAAGTCCATTTGTAAGTCAGAAAATCAGAAGAGGACTTTCTGCCGGTCGTGTTCAGTCAGTAGCATTAAAGCTGATTGTTGACAGAGAAAACGAAATCAGAGCCTTCAAGCCTGAGGAATACTGGTCAATTGATGCCAAAATGTCCCCAAAGTCCAGTCGCAAGGTGTTTAATGCAGCCTTGGCAACAGGCAAAGACGGTAAAAAAATAAAAATTTCAAATAAAGAAGAGGCTGACAAAATCCTTGAAGAAATCAAGGATGCCCAGTTTATTGTAACAAAAGTAAGGAATGGAACAAGGAAGAAGTCACCTTATCCACCGTTCATCACCTCCACATTACAACAGGAAGCATCAAGAAAGCTTGGTTATCAGTCAAGAAGAACAATGAAAATTGCTCAGGAGTTATATGAAGGTGTTGATGTTGAGGGCTATGGTACAACCGGTCTTATCACATATATGAGAACCGACTCCCTGAGAATCTCCAACGATGCTATTAATGAAGTTACTTCCTACATCAAAGATAATTTTGGGGAAGAATATCTGCCGGCAAAGCCTCGTTTCTATAAATCCCGTTCAAATGCACAGGACGGTCACGAGGCTATTCGTCCTGCAATTCCCTCACTTTCACCTGAAATGGTAAAGTCCAGTCTTACTATTGAACAGTATAAGCTTTATAAGCTGATTTGGGAAAGATTCACAGCCTGTCAGATGGCAGACTGTATTCACAAGACAACCCAGGCTGAAATCACAGCAAACGGATATGTATTTAAGGCGTCAGGTTACAGAGTTGAATTTGACGGTTACACAAAGCTGTATGTTGACAGCAACGACGCAGAGGGCACAAAGGAAAAGCAACTTCCGCCACTTGAAAAAGAAATGCCTGTAAAGGTTAAGGAAATTGTGCCAAATCAGCACTTTACTCAGCCTCCTGCAAGGTTTACCGAGGCATCC
Source organism: Ruminococcus sp. (assembly GCA_034116205.1). Lineage (GTDB taxonomy): Bacteria > Bacillota > Clostridia > Oscillospirales > Acutalibacteraceae > Ruminococcoides. Next base: position 7,702 of record JAXESA010000055.1, read on the forward strand.
CTTATCAAAGCTCTTGAAGAAAACGGAATCGGTCGTCCTTCAACCTATGCGGCAACAATCACCACAATTACAAGCAGAGAATATGTTAAGAGAGAGGCAAAGTCCCTTATTCCCACAGAGCTTGGAGAGGCACTTGTAAATCTCCTTAAGGAGCGTTTCCCTAAAATTGTTAATGTGAAATTCACTGCTCAGATGGAAGAGGATTTGGATGTTGTTGAGCATGGCGACAAGGAATGGGTAGAACTCCTTGACAACTTCTATGTTGACTTTGAAAAGACCTTGAAAAAAGCAAAGGCCGATATGTAATGAGTTAAAATAAAGCTGAAAGAGGATGAAACCGACATTGTATGCGAGCTTTGCGGAAGAAAAATGGTTGTCAAGGTTGGCAGATATGGCAAGTTCATCGCTTGTCCGGGTTATCCTGAATGTAAGAACATCAAAAAGTATGTTGAAAAAATCGGTGTAACCTGTCCTGTTTGCGGTGGTGATGTTATCACCCGCAAAACAAAGAAAGGCAAAGTTTTCTACGGATGCAGCAATTACCCTGACTGTAACTATATGTCATGGTATGAGCCTGTTAACGAAAAGTGTCCTCAATGCGGAGAGATACTCTATAAAAAGAAGGGTAAAAAGCAGACAATCTTCTGTGCAAAAGAGGGTTGTGGCTATACAAAGTCATAATGCAAATCAATATAATCGGCGGAGGACTTGCAGGATGTGAGGCATCATATCAGGTTGCCAAAAGAGGAATTAAAGTAAATCTTTACGATATGAAACCTGAAAAGCTAAGTCCTGCCCAACATTCAACAAAATTATGTGAGCTTGTTTGCTCCAACAGCCTAAAAGCCGCCCGTCTTGAAAGTGCCGCCGGTATGCTCAAGCAGGAGATGAGAATGTTAGATTCTCTGCTGATGAGATGTGCTGACAAAACAACAGTTCCTGCCGGTGGAGCATTAGCTGTTGACAGAGAGCTTTTTTCTGATATGGTTAATGAAGAGATTTTAAATAATCCTCTCATTACTGTAATTAATGAAGAAGTAAAAGATATTCCCGAGGGTGTAACGATAATAGCATCAGGTCCTTTAACATCAGAACCACTTTCAGATACCATAAAGAGTATGTTTGGTGACTCCTTGTCCTTTTACGATGCCGCCGCACCTATTGTAAGGTTCGACACCATTGATATGAACAAGGCATTTTTTGCCTCAAGGTATGGCAAAGGTGACGGTGACGATTATATAAATTGCCCTATGAATAAGGAAGAGTACGACAGATTTTACGATGCACTTGTAAGTGCAGAGCGTGCTCCTGTTCACGAATTTGATGTTATGAATCCAAAGGTTTACGAGGGTTGTATGCCCATTGAGGTTATGGCTCAAAGGGGACAC
>JAXESA010000056.1:0-3974 GCA_034116205.1 Ruminococcus sp.
CGAGTGGCAAGAGGGTATGGAGCCTTACTATCCCGTCAACGACGAGGAGAACACCGCGCTCTATGCGCGCTACAAAGAGCAAGCCGACACTCGCCCCGACGTAATCTTCGGCGGCAGGCTCGGCCAATACAAATACTACGACATGGACAAAGTGATTCGCTCGGCTTTGGACATAGTAAAAAGGTGTGAGTTATGAACAGTATAAAAGTTAGTATAGTCGTTCCTATTTGCAATGTGGAAAAATATTTGGACGAGTGTTTGGCTAGTATTTCGAGTCAAACACTAAAAGAAATAGAGGTTATCTGCGTTGATGACGGTTCAAAGGACAATTCTTTGAAAATTGCTAAAAGGTGGCAAAAGAAAGATAAGAGATTTGTTGTTATAACCAAAAAGAACTCAGGTTATGGCAACACTATGAATGTGGGAATTGATAGCGCACATGGTGAGTATTTAGGAATTGTAGAGTCTGATGATTATGTTGATACACATATGTTTGAAGTGCTGTATAAAGTCGCGAAAGGCAATGATTTGGATGTTGTTAAGTCCGATTATATAACATTCAAAACAAGCGATAAAGCGTTCGCTGCAGAATATGAGTCTGTGTGCTTAGGAAATATAGAATACTACAATAAAGTTCTGTGTCCGATTGATGACGTCAAGACATTTACGTTTCAATTAAACACTTGGACAGGGTTATATAGGTTATCGTTTTTGAATCAAAACAAGATAAGACACAATGAAACACCGGGTGCCTCATATCAAGATAATGGTTTTTGGTTCCAGACTTTCGCATTGGCAAAAAGGGTTATGTTTGTAAATCATGCATTCTATCATTATAGACAAGATAATCCAAATTCTTCGATTAATTCGAAAGGGAAAGTCTTCTGTATGAACGAAGAATATAACTTTATAAGAAACTTTTTGTTTTCTCACAATGAAATCAAGAGCAAATTGGCAATGCCGTATTTTTATAAGAGGTTTTTTAACTATATGCACACATATGAACGGATTGCTGAGGAATATAAATTGGATTTTTTAAAGCAGTTTTCTAAAGAACTGCACGAGTCCTATGAATCAGGACGTTTTGACATTTTTGCTATACAAGATGAGTGGGTCAAAGGAATAATCGTCAGAATTTATGACGACTATAGACAATTCTATTATGAAGATACGATTTGGGCGTTAGAAAAAAAATTGGATGATGCCAATTTGAGATTATCTAAGGTGAGAAATTCGCACGAGTTGATTGTCGGTCGTAAGTATGCCGACAAAATACTGCATTTGTTAAGGAGAAAATAAATCATATGTTATACGGAATTGAAAAAACAAAAATCAATAATTTTTACAAAACATATGGAGATATACAGTTGCCGCTAATATCGGTAATTGTACCTGTATATAATGCTGAAAAAACACTAAAAGATACACTAAGATCGGTTTTGTCCCAAAAATATAGCAACATTGAGGTAATATGCGTCAATGACGGATCAACCGATAAGTCTCTTGAGATTCTAAACCACATTGCAAAATTTGATAGTAGAGTTGTTGTTATAAATCAAAGCAATCAAGGTCCAGCTAGAGCAAGAAATAATGGTTTGGATAGGGCTCGAGGGAAATACATTAGCTTTGTTGATTCGGACGACAGTTTGGTCGTTGATGCATATAAGAATCTAGTTTACATTGCAGAAACAAGCGATGCCGATATCGTTGTGTTTGGCGGTAAAGCAATGCCAAACAAAGATGTTCCGGAATGGATACAAAGACGATTGGATTCGACAAACGCACAATATGTTGGTAGAGATGCCGTTCAAACCGCACTCTTTCACGAGCCGAGTAGCAGACCGTTTTTATGGTTGCATTTTATAAAGCGCGAACTTATAGAAAATAATCATCTTAGGATGGATGAGTCTTTGGATTTAGGAGAAGATCAGGTCTTCCAGTTCAACTATTTTGTTAAAGCGCACAAGGTGATTTTTACAAAAGGGAAATATTACACCTATTATTGGAACAATAACGGTTCATTAATGGGCAAGTATAATCTTATGCCATCCGTAAAAATCGAAAAGCATTTTGCCATAATAGAAAAGGTTCTAAGCGAATGGTGTAATGCAAACAGGGAAGATCCGTTTGGCGATTTGGTGTCTTGGGTTGTCGATTTTGTTTACTGGGACATAAAGCGTTTCCCTAAGTATAAGCAAATAGAACTGTCAAAGCGTGTTGTCGGCGTACTAAAAAAATATAATCAAGATGTGTTTATGTGCAATAAAGATACGATTGATAAAGCAAACGAGATCAACGCAATGGCGAATTCGGAGCAAGACGAAAACGAAATATTGGTGGATTCAATCGCACAAATACGTCAGCGTCTTGAAGCGGTGGAAGGTGAAATACAGGCAACAGTAAACTCTCGAGCGTTTAAACTTGGGAAAATCTTAACGAAAAAATCAAAACGGTTATCTGAAAAAGAGTATTTACCAAAACAAGAAAAAAGGAATTGAGAATGAGACCAAAAATGACTAAGATAATGAATCATACAGGTGAAATAGACTTGCAAAACGGAAAACAACATTTTGATGTTGGGATATACGGTTGGTGGGGACACGAAAACTTCGGTGGTTGTTTGACGTACTTTGCGTTGGAAAAAGCTATTGAAAAATTGGGATATTCCGTCTTAATGATCCAAGAAGCAAACGGCCTCCCCGGACGGTATAATATTCCTAAAGATTGCATATCAATGCGTTTTGCAGAAAAACAGTATTTGTATACGCCACAATTGTCATATAACGAGTTGCCGCAATTGAATAACATATGCGACAGGTTTGTCATAGGCGGCGATCAAATGTGGAACTATCGTATTCAGTTCGTAAAAGACGATAACTTTTTGAGCTTTGTGAAAGGCGAAAAAATCAAAGTGTCGTATTCTACATCTTTTGGCGCCGCAACTCATGCACCGACACAAGAGTATGTTGAAAAAATGGCGCCCTTGCTTAAAAGATTTGATGCAATTTCTGTGCGAGAAGATTATGCGGTGGAGACTGCGCGCGATAAATATTTTGTAAAAGCTCAACAGGTAATAGATGCCGTGTTTTTGCCGGATAAACAAGTTTATTTAGACCTCGAAAAAGCGGCAACTTGCGATCTTCCTTCAAAGTATTTAGTTGCATTTATTTTGGACCCGTCTATTGAAAAAAGAATTCAAATAGAAAACATCGCAAAAAAACTTGGCGTTGAAGTTGTCTTGATACCGGATGCCGCTGCAGGCGGACATGCATTGTTTAAAACAGTTTTTGACGGAATGAACATCATGAACAAACTCTCCGTTGAAAATTTTATCAAAGCATATGCAAATGCAAAATACGTGATTACAGATTCTTTTCACGGCACCTGCATGAGTTACATCTTTAAAAAACCATTTAATGTTTTTTACAATGAAAAACGTGGTATAGATCGATTTGAGTCACTAATGAAGATATTAAATCTAGGATGTAGAAGAATATTTGAAAATGCAAGCTTCGAAGATGTGATAGAAAATACGAATATCGATTACAGCATAAACTGGAAAGATGCGGATAAAAGCGTAAAACACGAAAGGGATGTTGCATTAACGTGGCTAAAAGAAGCATTGGCAAGCAAAAAAAGCAGTGAAAGGCCAAGCGAAATAGTTGACATTCGAGCAAATGAACTCCTTGCCAATCACGATTTTCAGAATGTTAGATTGCTTGCAACGCTTTTTAGAGATTATGGGATCAAACACATAGTTCTTTCTCCGGGAGGAAGAGATGTCCCTATTATAAGAATGTTTGAAAATAACGAAGACAAGTTTATTTTGCATAGGGTTACGGATGAACGAAGTGCGGGATATTTTGCTTTAGGATTGGCTCGCCAACTAGGTGCGCCGGTGGCTTGCGTTTGCACTAGCGGTACTGCGGCAAGCAACTATTTGCCCGCTGTAACAGAAGCATATTATACTGGTA
>JAXESA010000057.1:0-18832 GCA_034116205.1 Ruminococcus sp.
ATAAAACTTCATCAGTTGTATCAGCCTTGACATCAGAAAAAATATGGGGATGTCTGACAATCAGCTTTTTGCAAATACCATCGCAGACATCATTTATATCAAAGCTACCTTTTTCACTTTCCATCTCTGAATGGAAAACCACCTGTAAAAGAACATCGCCAAGTTCTTCCTTGAGAAGCTCCCTATCTTCGGTGTCAATAGCCTCAATTACCTCGTAAGTTTCTTCAATAAAGTTTTGCCTTATTGATTTGTGAGTTTGCTCTCTATCCCAAGGGCAACCTCCAGGGGCTCTGAGCATCTTCATAATTTCGATTAAGTCTTGAAAACCGTACTTTGGTTTTTCTTTAAAATCCAACGCTGTTCCCCCTCGTATAAGTATGTTGCATAAGATAACAAATACATTCTACTTCATAACTTTGAATTTTGCAAGCATTTTTGATATTTTTTCATTTTTTGTAAGAATATCAAGGTCATTTTTATCAAAAGTTCTTAGAAGTAGCACAAAAATTACATAAATTATTGCTGCAAAACAAATAGAAAGGAATATTGCAACATAAATATTCACCATATCTTTTAAGAAATAATAAGAGAAAAATGCTGTTAATCCACAGAGTATTGCACTTATTAGTGGCTTTACTATGGCATTTTTAAAGTTTGGTCTGATTCCTGTTGATTTAACAAGGATATACATTGCTATAACGCATACTATTAAAAATCCTACAAGTGTGCCTGTGGCGGCTCCTCTTATGTTGATATTTACATTTGTTACAAGGGCAAAGTTCATTATAATTTTGATTACAACTGCTATTGAGTAAAGCATAACAGGTGTTTTTACCTTACCAACACCTTGGAGCATTGAACATATTGGTGTTATGCCCGCCATAAACAAAACTGCAAATCCCATAACCTTAAGGCACTCTGCACCAACAATTGCAACATCTCCTCCATAGGTTATTTGCATAATTGGTTCAGCAAGAACAGAAAGACCAACTCCACAAGGGAAAGTTACTATACAAGTGAGTTTTAATACTCTGTTGATTGCTGTTTTTAGCATTTTATTGTCGTTTTGAGCATATGCACTTGTCACCATTGGCATCGCTGTTGTACCAAAGGCCTGTGTGATAACTGTTACAAGTTGCATAACGGTGAGAGCAGCGCCATAACACCCCCACAGCTTTGTCTGAATTGTACCGTCAAGGACAGCATCGGCGTACATTGGGTATTGTTCGGCAAGGGCAGAACCGTTGCTAAGGGACATATCTGCAAGGACACGCTGGATAATCATACCGTCAATACTTCCGCTTACGTTCATAACAAGAGCACCAAGTCCGATTGGAATAGCTGTTCTTATGAGAACACGGAAGGTTTCGTTCTTTGACCTTGCATCAACGGAGGAAGAAAGCTGTTCCTGTGTGATACCACCACCAATTCTTTTGTATTTTAAGAACAGGTATAAAAAGCTGAGAACAGTTCCTACTGTGATGCCAAGAACAGCTCCGGAAACGGAGTAACCAACAAGGGTGTAAATTGCCTCTTTTTCGCTTGCAAAGGTAATTCCGAAAATTGTTCCGTTAGCCTCATAACCATCAAGTCCAAACTTCATAATGAGATAGGCAAAGGTAAGACCAAACACCAGCTTGGATGCGCCCTCAATAATTTCGGATACTGAGGTTGGAGTCATATTCCTCATACCTTCAAAATAACCTCTGTAAATTGAAACAAGGCATCCGAAAAAGATTGTTGGTGAAAGGCAAATCATTGATGGGAGTGCATATGGAGAATCAATTATTTTAATATAGAAAAAACTGCCTCCGAACATAAGGAGTGAACAGACAACGCCCATTATTACAAAGAAAGGAATGGACACTTTGTGTATTCTTCTTATATCCTTATATCGCTTTTGAGCATTGCTCTCGGAAACTAATCTTGAAACTGCAATAGGCAAACCCGCTGTTGCAATAGTAAAAAGAGGTACATAAATTTCATAGGCATTGTTGAAAAGTCCTGTACCAAAGGAAGCAAGTTCAGCACCAAAAAGTCCGTAAACTCTGGTGAGGGCTACCTTGTATATCATCCCGCAAAGCTTTACAACAATAAGGGCAAGGGACATTATCATTGCGCCCTTGACAAAGGTCTGACCCTTGATGCTTTGGTTTTTGTTTTTGTTCTTCGCCAAATCAATCACCTTACAGATAAAAAAGGCGGTTGCCCGCCTTTTTTATATAAATTTTTAAGTAATTATCTTAATTAACTGAAAATTATTCCTGCAAATCTGCATCTTCGTCAGATTCGCTTTTTACAACAACTTCCTTAAATGGATCTTCTACAACAACCTCTTCTTCCTCTTCGAGATTGTCCTCTTCAGGAACGAATGGGTCTTGCTCTATCTTAGCACCGCATTTGCTACAGAAAAGACAGTCTTTGTCAAGTTCTGCCTTACATTTAGGGCAGATAACCTTGTGTCTTGCTGCTGTAATGCACTCATTTGTGGTCTGAAGTTGCGCCTTAAGCTCATCAATCTCCTGAATAAGAAGTTCAATTGACCTGCTGTCTTCTACACCAATTTTACTACAGGCATACACTTCTTCACCAAGAGTCTGATACTTTTTGCGAATCTCGTTTGAAAGTCCGGAAGCAGTAAACTTAAGCTTTGAATAATCAACTATATTATTTGTCTTTTTTGAAACGGTGCTAGCCGCTGATTTAACATTTACCATCACATCATCTAATAATCCCATTCTGAAAAACTCCTTTCAAAATTTTATATATTATAGCATTTATTATTAAAACTTTCAACCTTATTTCGTAAGTTCAGTAAAAAATTTATCCGCATTTTCCTTGCGGTTTACTATTTCATCAAACTTATCAATATATTCATATGGAAACTTATAGTTAAAAATTCTCATTAAATCATTCTTTTTATGATTTTTTAACTTTGTAACAGCTCCTGCTCCACAGGCAAGGATTGAGTGGGTTTCATCCATAATGAAAACATTGTAAAGTCCCTCGTGACCCGGCTTTGCCCAGCCAACATTTTCAAAATTACCAACCATTCTACTTTGGCGGTAAAGGTAATAGGGTATGTAACCCTTTTGTGTTAGAGTTTTTTCGGCATAACAAAGCATTTTTCCTGTTCTCTCCGAATCTTCCCTACCTGTTGTAAGACCTTTTTCGGTGTAATCTGCACTTCTCTTAATAGATAAGGTGTGAATAGTAATGTTGTTTACATCAAGGTCGATTATTGTATCAAGGCTTTTTGAAAAGCTTTCAAATGTGTCATCAGGAAGTCCTGCAATAAGGTCGGAATTTACCGTATCAAAATTAAAGGTACTTGCTGATTTAAATGCTCTTAATGTATCCTCTGTTGAATGCTTTCGTCCTATGGAATTAAGGACATTATCATTGAGGGTTTGAGGATTTATGCTAATCCTTGTAACACCGCCATCCTTTAGAACTTGTAATTTTTCCGTTGTGATTGTGTCGGGTCTGCCGGCTTCAACAGTAAACTCCCTACACTCTTCCATATTAAAAGAAATGTTTATTGTTTTAATTAGCTTTTCAAGTTGGGTTGGGTTAAGTGTTGTTGGAGTACCGCCACCGATATAGACAGTTTCAAGTTTTAGGGAATGTTTTCTTGCAATTTCTCCTGTTAAAGAAACTTCCTTGCACAGCAAATCAACATATGGCTCTATAAGGTGCTTTGTTCGTTCAACAGACTGGGAAACAAAGCTACAGTAACTACACCTTGACGGACAAAACGGTATTGAAACATATAGAGAAAAAGAATTTTCTTTTGAAGAATTAAGAATTTTCCTCTCGTATTTTTCCGTTGTTGTGGCAAGGGCAAGTTTCTCGTCCGTTACATAGTAGTAATTTTTGAAAAAATCACGAGCATAGTCCTCACCCTTTTCGTTCATAACGGTACGGAGATACTTTACAGGTCGAACTCCTGTAATCATACCCCAAGGCATTGTTATACCTGTATAATCAGTTAGAATTTTGAATAGTAAAGAACAAATTATCTGCTCGTTTGATTTGTCGTCATCGGTTTTTTCCGCTGTAATGGATTTTTCATATCTGGTAAATACCGCTGTAACACTTATTTTACTATCAACGGTTGTAAGGATGTATTCACCGTCTTTTTCCTTTGAATTATCCTTAATTACTTCCAGCTTTTCATAGGGAAAAAACAGTCTGGCGATATTCTCAATTTCGTAATGAAAGGGGTGGTTTTCAATAAATATCTTCATAGCTTGTGTTCATAAATGGGTTATACTTTTTCTCATGGGAAAGGGTTGTGCTTTCCATATGACCGGGGTAAATGTTGTATTCTCCTTCAAGAGATGCAATTTTAAGAAGGCTTTTTATCATTGAGGCGGGAGAAGAATCAGGGAAATCTGTTCTTCCGCAGGACTCGCAAAACAGCGTATCCCCTGACATTATGCTTTGGTCAAAGATAAAGCAACCGCTTCCCATTGTGTGACCGGAGGTTTCCATATATTTAATTTTGGTATTTCCAAGATTAACAACCTCGCCGTCCTTTAGGGAATCGGCAGAAAAATGAGTAAACCTCCTGCTTGCAAACTTGTTTGAAAGGTTTAGGTCGTCATTTTCAAGGGATGGCAAGTCTTTTTCGCCAATATACACCTTTGCATTCGGGAACTCATTTAAGTAGGCAGAAACACCTGTGATGTGGTCAAAATGACCGTGAGTCAGCAGTATCATCTCAAGATTTCCACCGTTATACTTGATGTAACCGACTGCCTCTTTGGAATATTCACCGGGGTCAACAATCGCCATTGCAGAAGTTTCAATATCCCTTATCACATATGAATTTGTAGGCATTATTCCAACCTGAAATGTTTTGATTTCTGTCATTTCATAATCTCCTCTGTGTCAAGAATTATTGTAACAGGTCCGTCATTAAGCAGACTTACCTTCATATCTGCACCAAACTCACCTTTTTCCACCGAAGTGACTCCTTGTTCCTTAAGTTTACTGCAAAAGTATTCATAAAGTTCATTTGCCTTATCGGGTTTTTCCGCATTTATAAAGGATGGTCGCCTGCCGTGACTGCAGTCGGCATAAAGGGTAAAGTTAGAAATAACAAGAGCCTCTCCCCCTATGTCAAGTAGAGAAAGATTCATCTTGTCGTTTTCATCGGAAAACACCCTTAGGTTTGCAACCTTTGAGGCTAAAAAATCCGCCTCTTTCTCTGTGTCGCCCTGTTTTACTCCCAGCAAAACAAGAAAACCCTTGTCGCACTTTCCTTTAATTTTTTTATTAATTTCAACATTGGCAAAGGAAACCCTTTGTAAAACTACTCGCATAATTCACCTATATTCTTGTTACCGAAATTATACCGTTTATGTTGCCTAAATGGGTCATAATACCCTTTAGGTGGTCAATTCCGTTTGTATCTATTGTTGCTGTTACAACAGCATTTCCGTTTTTAGCCTCACGGGAGGTGAGGTTTCTGATGAAGATGTGCATTTGTGAAAGCTGAATAGTAACATCAGCCAAAAGACCTGTACGGTCGGTTGCAACAATCTCCAATGTACTTTGAAAGCTTTCCTTAATGTTTCCAATCCACCTTGCCTTAACCCAGCGTTCAGGCTCAGGGCAAGAGGCGATATCATTTGGTACATTAGGACAGGTTTTCTTGTGGATGGAAACACCATATCCCCTTGTGATAAAGCCGATTATGTCGTCACCCGGTAAAGGATTACAGCACTTAGAAAACTTTATCAGGCAATCGTCCATTCCTTCAATTTCAACACCGGAGGAAACCTTGTTGTGCTTTTTTGCCGGTTCCTTTGGAGGAACGAACTCAACAACTTTATTTTCATACTTCTTTTGATACTCGTCCTTAATTCTTGGGAGTATCTTCCAGATTTGAATTCCACCGTAACCTATAGCGGCATAAAGGTCGTCAATGGTATTACAATGTTGTTTTTGTAGCATTTTAGGGAAAATATCGTTGGCGTCCTCATCTGTCATATAGATACCGGACTTTTTAAGCTCGGCATCAAGGGCTGCTTTACCCTCGATAATATTTTCATCCCTGCGTTCACGCTTGAACCACTGGCGGATTTTTGTTCTTGCCTCGGAGGTTTTGACAATATTCAGCCAGTCCCTCTTAGGCCCTGAACCTTCTTTTTGAGTCATAATCTCAATAATTTCACCGTTTTTCAGTTTATAGTTGATAGGTACAATTTTTCGATCAGCCTTAGCACCAACCATTCGGTTACCAACCTCGGTATGAATGGCGTATGCAAGGTCTATTACTGTTGAGCCGTTCGGAAGATTGATAAGGTCGCCCTTTGGAGTGAAAACAAACACCTCGTCCTGACTAAGGTCATTTTTAATATTTTTAATAATATCTGTGGAATCCTCCGACTGGATTTGGTTTTCTATCATTTTTCTAAGGGATTCTATTCTCTCCTTGAGAATATCCTTATCATTTTTTGTTGGTGAAAGACCCAGCTTGTACTTCCAATGGGCAGCAATACCATATTCGGCTGTGTAGTGCATTTCCCATGTACGGATTTGCACCTCAAAAGGAACACCCTCTTTGCCGATAACTGTTGTGTGGAGGGACTGGTACATATTTTTCTTTGGGGTGCTGATATAATCCTTAAATCTGTTGGGGATTGGCTGGTAAATGTCGTGGATTACACCAAGAACATTGTAACAATCCATAACCGTATCTACAATTATTCGAACAGCAAAAACATCATAGATTTGGTCCATTGTTTTGCCCTTCATAAAGGTTTTGCGATATATGGAATTAATGGACTTTACTCTACCGGAAACATAGATTTTTTTAACAGAGTCGCCGATTCTGTCTTGAATCTCGTGCTTGATTTTTTTGATAAATTTATCTCTTTCATCTTTTTTAAGGAGAAGTTCGTTTTCAATTTCTTCATAACCAACCGGGTCAAGAATTCTGATTGAAATATCTTCAAGTTGTTCTTTCATAGCCTTCATTCCAAGGCGGTGAGCAATAGGGGCATAAACCTCCATAACCTCAAGGGCTTTGTCACGCTGTTTTTGAGGTTTCATAACCTCAATTGTCCTTAGATTGTGAAGTCTGTCGGCAAGCTTTACAATGATTACTCGGATATCGTTACTCATTGCTATAAGCATTTTTCTAAGGTTTTCAGCCTGTCTTTCCTCACGGTTGGAATATGAAATTTTTGAAAGCTTTGTAACACCGTCAACCAGCTCGGCGATAGTTTCTCCAAACTGTTTTTTGATTTCGTCAAGCTCTACATCTGTATCTTCTACAACATCGTGAAGGAGGGCTGCAACAACACAGTCGGTATCCATACCCATTTCAACAAGAATACAGGCAACTGATGTGGGGTGCAGAATATATGGTACTCCGGATATTCTTCTTTGGTCACAGTGAGCAGACTTTGCCAGTAAATAAGCCTTTTTTATCACCGCCATATCAAAGTCGTTTCCGCTGTTGTTTATACTATCAATAAGGTCGTTATAATCACTATAATTTTCGTAGTGTTCAACCATATTAATGCACCTCCTTTAGTTTTTTAATGAATACTGAATCCTCTAAGTTGACTTTTCCGCTTTGGAGCATTTCTATTTTGCTTGTGTATAATCCCTGCTCCCAACGGATAAGCCCCAGCTCCTTCATTGCATAGAGTATTATTTTCAGTTTTCCCATACTTATATTGTAGTTAAGGTAATGGGAAAGTGCGTACTCATCATAGATAAAGCCATTATTTGACTTTAAAAATCTATAGACATATGCAAAGTCATCTCGACTTGGGAGAATTGACTGTGCCTCACTATAAGTCAACTTTTGCTTTGTTGCAAATTTTTCAAAAATTCTAAGGCTGTTTATCATAGATTCGTTGTCGCTGTGGGAGTACTTTATGCTTTTAATTATTATGCTCAAGTTTTCCTGACCGTTATACACATTCTTATCAAGTGAAACTGCTAAGTCAACATTATCACCGGTGCGATAACAGCAATCCTCAGGTGTATGACCAAAGTACATTGCGTTTATGTAAGTGTTTTGTCTGAATAATGAAAGCCTTAGGTGTTTTCCTCCGCTAAGTGGCTGGATTTTGCTGATTTTCATATTGTAAAGACCAAAGACAGGTGATGGATTTGCCGCCCCGTATGGCTCAAGGTAGCTAAGGCATTCTACAAAGGATAAATCAAGTTGTGCCGGATTTAGCTTGCAATCAATATTCACTTTATTGTAGGGCATTGTTATATTTTCGCAATACTCATTAATTCTTTTACGGAATAATGGAATGTTTTCTTTTTTAAGTCCAATACCCACAGCCATTGGATGTCCACCGCAATTTGTAAGCACATCTTTGCAGGCAAAAACTGCATCACACAGGGAAAATCCCTCTACACTTCTGCCACTTCCTTTTGCCGTTCCGTCGCTGTCTATACCAATTATAATTGTTGGCTTATCGTAAATCTCTTTAATTCTGGATGCTACAATTCCTATTACGCCTTGATGCCAACCATAGCCTGCCAAAACGATTATTTTTTCGTTTACTATGTTTGGAGTTTTGGAAATGCTGTGATTTATAGAATCCAAAATTTCCTTTTCTATTCCCTGTCGTTCTCTGTTGTCTGCACCAAGTTCGTCTGCAATTGAAATTGCCTTTTCGTAATTATCGGTTAATAAAAGCTCAACGCTTTTGTCGGATAGTCCAAGTCTGCCACCGGCATTAATTCGTGGTACAAGAGTAAATGAAACATTGCCGGAAGTGATTTTTTTATCGTTAAGGCCGGACTCTTCCTTCATTGCGTTGATGCCGATTCTGTCGCTGTTCTGAATATGCTTTATTCCGTGCTTAACAAGTGCTCTGTTTTCTCCCCTTAGGGGTACTATATCGCCAATCGTACCCATAGTGGCAATATCGCTGAAATTTTCAAGTAAATTATCTATGTCGGCATATTCACCCTCAATAGCCATTACCAGCTTAAAGGCAACACCTACACCTGAAAAATCCTTGTATGGACTATTGTCGTCTTCTCTATGGGCATCCACCACAGCAACAGCAGGAGGAAGTTCTCCGGAGGGCATATGGTGGTCGGTTACAACGGTATCTATGCCAAGTGTGTTGGCATAGGCTATAACATCTCTGGAGGAAATTCCGTTATCCACAGTAATGATTAGCTTTACACCTTGGGAATGAAGCTTATCAACAGCCTCGTTGTTCATACCGTATCCTTCGCCACTTCGTGAGGGTATATAGAATATTACATCTGCACCAACATTGTCGTATAGATAACTGTAAAGCAGAGATGTACTTGTGACACCGTCTGCGTCATAGTCACCGTAAACGCAAATTTTTTCTCCGTTTTCGATAGCGTTTGTTATACGAGTAACTGCCTTGTCCATATCTTTCATCAGAAATGGGTCGGAGAAATTTCCCTCATTGCTTAGAAAATCCTGAATTTCTTCCTGTGTGGTAAGTCCTCTGATGTCAAGCATCATAGAAAGAAAAACCGGCAAATCATACTGTTTTGATATAGCCAGAGCTCGTTCTTTATTAAGTTTTTTCACTGACCATACTTTCATATATACCTCTGTTTTAGGAGTAGGCACTATTAGTTCCTATCCAAGTATTTCCTTAATTGAAGCTGCCTGCGGACAAACCCTCCACCGCAAGCGGTCCCCCTCCCTTTACACAAGGGAGGCTGGGTGTTAGGCAAGGGTACTCCCTTTACACAAGGGAGGCCGGGTGTTAGGCAAGGGTACTCCCTTTACATAAGTCTTTGTTTTATTTGTAATTTTGGGTTAATTGGGGTTATTTAGCATTTCTTCCGCTAAATTTCGTGTGCTGTCTGTAATTTGGATACCGCCCATAATGCGGGAAAGTTCGTCAACTCTGCCCTTGTGGTCAAGGGTGATAACATCTGTAAATGTTCGTCCGTCATTAACATTTTTGCGGATAAGGTGGTGGCTATCCCCGAGGGAGGCTATCTGAGCCTGATGGGTTACACAGATGACCTGTCTGTTATTTGAAACTTCCTTTAGCTTAAGTCCAACCTTTCGTGAGGCTTTGCCGGAAATTCCTGTGTCAACCTCATCAAATATGAGGGTATCTACCATATCGCTTGCAGAAAGCACTGTTTTGATGGCAAGCATCATACGGGAAAGCTCACCGCCGGAGGCGATTTTTGAAACAGGCTTTGGAGTTTCGCCCGGGTTTGCAGAAATTAAGATTTCAACCTTATCCTTGCCTGTGGAAGTGAGAGGAGTTTCTTCCATAGAAACGAAAATCCTCACATTAGGCATATCAAGAAAGCTCATTTCTTCCTGAACTTTTTGGGAGAACTCCTCCCCTGCTTTTTTTCGGAGAACTGTTAATTTCTCTGCCTTTTCAACTGCTTTTTCAAGGAGATTGTTGTATCTTTCCTTTAGTTCTGCCATATTTTTATCGTAATTCAGTAGGTTGTCAAGGCGTACAGCTGCATTATCTCTATATTCTAAAATTTCTTCTATTGAATTTCCGTATTTTCTTTTTAATTTATAGATTTCATCAAGTCTTAGTTCGATTTCTTCAAGTCGTGATGGGTCAAACTCAAGATTGTCTATTAAGTCACTAATTTCAGTAGAAATGTCAGAAAGGGTGTAGGAAAGGTCGCTGAGACGGTTGCTGATATCCTCTGCTTCATCATAAAAATTGCTTGCTTTTATAAGACTGGTACTTGCCTCGTCAACCAAATTACAAGCTCCTTCTGAAACACCGTATCCGGAAAGTACAGACTTAGCCTTATCAAGGTAGGTGCGGATTTTTTCGCTGTTTTGCAAAAGCTTTTTTTCGTTTGCAAGCTCTTCATCCTCACCTATAGTAAGGGACGCATTATCTATTTCATCCACCTGAAATGTGAGCAAATCTATGTCATACAGGCGTTTTTCTTCATCTCCACCGTTTTCGTTCAGTAGTTTTTTTAGTTTGCATAATTCTTTATAAGAACTATAATAATCCTCTTTTTCCTTTGCTATATCTGCGTAATTGTCGATGTAATTAATATGAGAATCGGACTGCATAAGTTCAAGGCTTTCGTGCTGTCCATGAATATTGATTAGATTAATTCCCAGCTCTTTAAGAGTTGTGACAGTTGCAGGACGGTCGTTAATTCGGCATACGCTCCTACCGTTTAGGGAAAGCTCTCTGCTTAGAATCAAGGTACCGTCGTCACTTTTAAAGCCCATTTCCTCCGCTTTTTTAAGTATATTTAAATCCACATTTGTAAATGTTGCAGAAACAAATGCATTTTCGCTACCTGTACGGATAATATCCTTGCTGGTGCGGTGTCCTGTTACAGCGTTGATGGAATCTATAATAATACTCTTTCCTGCTCCTGTTTCGCCGGTGAGCACATTAAGACCCTTTGAAAATTCTATATTCGTTTTTTCAATTACAGCAATGTTTTCGATGTACAGGGTGCTTAACATACATTATCTCCTTACAGTAGTTTTTTAAACTTTTCCTTAAGTTCGGTTGCGAAATCTTTATTTCTCATAACTATGAAAATTGTGTCGTCACCTGCTATGGTGCCTACTATATTCTCAAGCTCTAAATTGTCAAGGGAGGCACAAACAGCCTGTGCCATACCACTCATTGTTTTTACCACAACAATATTTTCGGCACAGTCAACAAGCTTTGCAGAGGATTTGAACAGATTTTCAAATCCTGTTGTTTTGTCAAGGGAATTTCTCCCCCCTGTAGTATAGCAATACTTGCCCTGAGGATTGAGGGTTTTGAGAATTCTAAGCTCCTTTATATCCCTTGAAATTGTGGCTTGGGTTGCAGAAAACCCTGCGTCATTGAGCCTCTCGAGAAGCTCCTCTTGGGTATTTATATCATAATTATTTACAAGCTCAATTATTTTTTCGTGCCTACCTGACTTCATTATTCGTCACGCTCCTTTAGCTTTTCACTAACCTGACGATAAAAATTTCTGTTTTTAAAAGAAATCATACCTAATACATAATTTGACTTTTTAATAATAACACGGTCTTCGCTGGAAAGTGGAACAACAATCTGACCGTCAATGGTGAGGTAGCTTTTATTGTTGTCAGTGTAGCTTTCTGCACTTACGGAAATTACAGAATCACCATTGAAAATTACCGTTCTGTCTGTAAGAGAATGAGGGCATATTGGTGTAAGCACAACACAATCCATACATGGCTCAACAACAGGGCCTCCTGCAGAAAGCGAATAAGCGGTACTGCCTGTTGGGGTAGAAAAAATCAGACCGTCTGCACGATAATGGGTTGTTTTTTCTCCGTCAACATATAGGTACATATCTATGATACGGGAAAGCTGACCACGGGAAATTACAGCATCGTTGATACAGGAATATGTCTTGCTATCATTCTTTTTTATAACAGTAACATCAATGACCATTCTTTTGTTGATTTTGTAGTCATCATCAAGCAAACGCAAAAGGGTACTTACTTCATTTGGCTCAAGCTCGGCTGCAAAGCCAAGGCGACCGCAGTTTACACCTACAATTGGTATGTTATTTTCTGCGGCATGGCGGGCATTGTGGATTATTGTACCGTCACCGCCTACCGTTACAGCCTTATCAGAAGATGCAAACAAATCATTATCGTTGTCGTAATATGTGATACTCTGAAAGTAGTCAAAATACTCCTTGGCATCACTTTTCATAAGTATCTCTGCACCGTGAGAGGATAAAAGATGGATAATATCCTTGGCACATTCCACTGCATTTGATTTTGCCAAATTTACTTTTAGACATATTTTCATAAAAACACCTTATTTTGATAGTTCTTATTTTGATAGTTCACGATGAGAAAGCTCAACCAATTCATCAGGATTTGTATCGGTTAAAAGCATTGGGTTTTCACTCTTTTTAAGATGTACAAGATACTCAATGTTGCCCTCTGGTCCTTTTACGGGAGAAAAGTCAAGATTCAAAACGGAATATCCGTTATTAAGGCAAAAGTCAACTATATCCTTTACCACAGCTTTATGAACCTGTGGGTCACGGACAACACCCTTTTTGCCAACATTTTCCCGTCCAGCCTCAAACTGAGGTTTGATTAGGCACACAGCCTCGCCATTATCATCAAGGAGATTGCGGGCAACAGGCAAAAGGAGTTTTAGGGAGATGAAGGAAACATCTATTGAGAAAAACTGAATTTTGTCGGGGACTTGCTCTTCTGTAACATTTCGGAAGTTTGTACGTTCCATATTTACAACACGACTGTCGGAACGAAGTTTCCACGCAAGCTGACCGTAGCCAACATCTATGGAATACACCTTTATAGCACCATTTTGGAGCATACAATCGGTAAAACCGCCTGTTGAGGCGCCTATATCCATAGTGACTTTACCTTCAAGGGATAAATCAAAATTTTCCATTGCCTTTTCAAGCTTTAGACCGCCTCTTGAAACATATTTAAGAGTTTCTCCCCTGACTTCAATTTTACACTTTTCGTCATACTGGGTTCCGCATTTGTCTGCCTTTTGGTTGTCAACATATACCTTGCCGGACATAATTATCGCCTTTGCTTTTTCTCTTGACTCGCAAAAGCCTTTTTCATAAACCAGTACATCAAGTCGTTTTTTCATATTTCTTTTAAAATATCCTTTACTATACTTTGGGTGTCAAAACCAAGCTCTAAAAAGGCTTGTTCAACAGTCTGGTGAGTTACAAATTCATCATTAATTGCATAAATTTCCATATTGCCCTTAAAACCTTTTTCGCAAAGCTTTGTGTTAAAGCTATATCCTATGCTACCATTGAGCATACCCTCTTCGTAGAAGTGTATATTGCTAAAATCCAGGGACTTTAAAAGTGCATCCTCCGGAAGAGGCTTTATGCGGTTTAGCTTGAGGATACATACCTCTTTTCCCTTTTGGGATAATATTTCCTTAGCCTCGCAACAGTTGGAAAAAAGTCTTCCGTATGTTACAAGGAGAGTATCGCAAGAAGTGTTTCCGTAAAAATCATAATCCACAGAGATTTCTGTGTAGTCCTTTGGACGGAACATTTCGCCTCCCCTTGGGTAGCGGACAGCAACAAGGCTATCGTTGTGATAAACAGCTTCATTGAGACACTTTAAAAGTCCTTCAAAATAACAAGGAGAATATATTGTGGTGTTTGGGAAGGAGTTGAGCATTGAAACATCAAATACACCTTGGTGGGTTTCTCCGTCGTCACCTACAATGCCTGCTCTGTCAATGGCTATGACAGCATGAAGCTTTTGCATGGCGATATCGTGGAGGAGTTGGTCGTATGCTCTTTGTAGGAATGTGCTGTAAACTGCAAAAACAGGTACCATACCCTTGGCGGAAAGTCCTCCTGCAAAGGTGACTGCATGTTGCTCAGCAATTCCCACATCGAAAAATCTTTCCTTAAATTGTTTGCAAAATTCGTCAAGACCAACACCGGGAGTCATTGCCGCTGTGATGGCACAAATACGCTTGTCCTTTGAGGCAATTTTGCACATATATTCACCAAATACAGAAGAAAAGCTCTCTTTGCTTTGGGGGCTCTCCCCTGTTTCTATATTGAATTTGTTGATACCGTGAAAATGCTTTGGGTCTTTTTCGGCAAATTCATAACCCTTACCCTTTTTAGTTACAACATGGATTAGGACAGGCCCATTTAGCTTTTTAGCAGCCTCAAAGGCATTGCCCATATCTTCAATATTGTGACCGTCAACAGGGCCAAAATAGGTGTAGCCAAAATTGTCAAAGAATGTGTCCTTATAGACAAGCTTTTTCACCTTGTTTGTTGAACCCATAAGAAATTTCACAATTTTATTGCCCAAAAATGGGATACGAACAAGGATTTTTTCTATTTTATTTTTAAGCCTTAGGTACCAGGGGTTTACTCTTACCTTGGTGAGGTACTTTGCAAATGCACCTACATTTTTACTGATGGACATTTTGTTGTCATTAAGCACCACTATAAACTTTTTACCATAACGACCTGCATTATTAAACGCCTCCATGGACATACCGCCAGTAAAGGATGCGTCCCCTATTACAGCAATGGTGTAGGATTTGTCCCCTTTAATTTGCTTTGCCCGGGACATACCGAAGGCGGCTGAAATTGAGGTACTGCTGTGGCCTGTGTTGAAGTCATCATACTTGCTTTCACTGCGTTTTGGAAAACCTGAAAGACCGTCCTTAGTGCGGATCGTGTCAATCTTGCCAAATCGTCCTGTGAGCATTTTGTGGGTGTATGACTGGTGACCAACATCCCATACAATGCTGTCATATGGTGTTCTGAAATACTTATGCAGGGCAATAGTAAGCTCAACAACGCCTAAGTTTGATGCAAGATGACCACCGTTTATAGACACAACCTCAACAAGCTTGTGGCGGATTTCGTCACAAAGCTGAGGAATTTGTTCCTTGGGGAGCTTGCGCAAATCCTCGGGACTGTTTATTTTTGATAGAATACTATATTCTGACATTTCCTTACTCTGAACTAATTAATTCCACTTAACGATTTCTAAAATTTTGGCACTAAAATTAGTTCTTTCTTTCTGACATTTTAAGTGCAATTTCCTTGAGGGCGGTTGAGTCACCCTCAAACTGATTTAATGCGTCAATTGCTTTATTAGTATATTCTTCCACAAGCTCACGGCATTTTTCAATGCCGTAAATTGAAACATATGTGGATTTTTCGTTATTTTCGTCACTGCCTATGGGTTTACCAAGCTCTTCTTCACTTGAGGTTAAGTCAAGTATATCATCCTGTATCTGAAAGGCAAGGCCTAGATTTTCACCGTACTGCTGTGCAAGGAGAATATCCTTGTTGTTATTACTGCCAATGACTGCACCCATCATACAGGCGGCTTTGATTAAACAACCTGTCTTTTTCAGGTACATCTGTTTTACGGTTTCCACAGGAACTTTCTTGCCTTCCGATTGCAGGTCAATAACCTGACCTCCTACCATTCCCTTTGCACCTGAAAGGTCAGCAAGGATTCTTCCGCATTTTACTGCCTTTTCTGCTCCTACAAGGGAAACAGCCTTTTCTGAAAGCGCTGTAGAAAATGCGTGGGTTAACAGCGCATCCCCTGCAAGAAGAGCTATATCTTCGCCGAAAACCTTATGGTTTGAGGGCTTGCCTCGGCGTAAATCGTCGTCATCCATACAGGGTAAATCGTCGTGGATAAGGCTGTATGTATGTATCATCTCAATGGCACAGGCAAAGGGAAGTGCCTGCTCCTCTGTTCCGCCGGAAAGCTTTGCAAACAGCAAAACAAGGGTTGGTCGCACACGCTTACCACCGGCTTCAAGGGAATATCTCATTGAGTCAAGTAGGCATTTTTCGGGGGAATCATCCTTGATTTCCTCTGTTGGCAGATATCTATACAGTTCATTTTCAATCATTTCTAAATAGTTCATCATAAATCACCACGGGACTGACGGATTTGTTCAATCTTTTCATTGATGTCGTTAATTTCTCCCTGTGCTTTATCAAGGGATTTGTAGCAGGAATCCAAGGTAAGGGCCGCCTCCTTGTAGATTTCCATAGCCTTGTTAAGGGGGATTGATTTATCTTCAAGCAGAGAAAGCAGCTCTTTTAGCTTTTGGTTTGATTCCTCTATTGTCATTTCTTTGTTCATCATTGCACCTCGTCATCTGTTAGTGACAACAGCTTTTTTAGTCGGTGATTGACACCGCTACGACTTATGTTGTCCTTGGTTAGTTTTCCTAAATCCCTAAGTGACATTTCGGGATTTTCAAGCCTTAAAACTGCAATTTCCTTTAATTCCGGGGAAAGTGAGTTAAAGGACTTGCTTTTCATCAGCTTTCTAATGGCTGTAATTTGCCTTGCTGACGCTTCGGCAGTTTTGTTTATGTTGTGAAGTTCGGAATTTATCTTACGGATAGTATTGTTCCTCACCTGTTTTTCAACTTTGGTATTCATCACAGACATTGAGCTGTTGAAAGCACCGATATATGTGAGAAAATCGGCTATTTGCTCGGAATCCTTGATATACACAATAAACTTTCCCTGGCGCATTACAGATTTTGGACGAAGAGAACAATTCTCTACCTCGCAAAGCAGTGTGAGCAAATCGTTTGCAAGATTTCTGTATGGCACTTTGAACTCTATATGATAGCCTTTTTCGGGGTTTGTAACACTTCCGCAGGAGAGAAAAACACCTCTTAAAAAGGCTGAAAGCTGACCGTCATTTGAAATATTTGCTCTGTTTATTCTAAGTGAAACTTCACTTTGGGAATAACCAAAGCTATCAAAAATACGGTTGCAGTCATTTTCATATAGCACTTTCATAGTAACCAAGTGATTTTGGGAACTGCGAACCTTTAACCCTGCTGAAATTTCAAGAACAGGGGCGTAAAGCCGGGTGAGGATTCCCTCAAGTTTATCACTTATATATTTATTTTCTGTGGTGAAAACAATTTCGTTATATGTAAATTTCTTTGAAAAAAGGAGCATTCCATAACTTAGTGAAAGCATTTGACTTTCATCCTCTAAAGGCAAAAGGCAAAGCTCCTTTTTCGTATCAAAGGAAAAAGACATTGTAATCTTCCTTACTGTTTATTAATATCTCTGTGTGAAATAATTACAGGGTAACCCTTTTCGTGAAGATGGAAGTGGATTCTGCGGGCAAGGGTTACTGAACGATGCTTGCCACCGGTGCATCCCACAGCTATTACAAGCTCGCTTTTGCCCTCTTTTTGATAAAGAGGCAGAGAAAAATCAAGTAAGCTGAGAATTTTTTCAAGAAACTTTTGACTGCTTTCCTCTTTCATCACATATTCCCTTACAGCGTGGTCAAGTCCTGTAAGATTTTTAAGTTCGGGAATGTAGTATGGGTTTATTAGGCATCTGGCATCAAATACCACATCAGCCTCTAGGGGGATTCCGTACTTAAATCCAAAGGACATAACAGATACTTTCATACTTCCTGATGTGCTTGTTGAAAACAGGCTTATAACCCTTTCTCGAAGCTGTTTCAAGGACATATATGTTGTATCAACAACGTAATCTGCATGTGCCTTCACAAGGTCAAGAAGGACTTTTTCCTTTTTAACCGCCCTTTCAACAGAACGGTCCTCCACAGTATCGGCAAGTGGATGAGTTCGCCTTGTTTCTTTAAACCTTGTAATAAGGGTTTCCACCTTTGCGTCAAGAAAGAGAATCTTGAACTTTCTTCCGTGAGAGGAGTTCTTCTGTATATCCTCATAGAGGTTTGTAAGTGCTGAGGTACTTCTTATATCAATAACCACAGCACACTTTTTCATCCTTTGATCGTTTGACTGTTCACACAAATCGTAGAATTTTCCAAGAAGCATTGGAGGCATATTGTCAACACAATAGTAGCCTATATCCTCAACAGCTCTAAGGGCGGTTGATTTGCCTGCTCCTGACATTCCTGAAATGATTAAAAGCTCCATTATATTCTAATCACCTCGGTTTCAAGGAAGAAACCTGTTTCGTCCTTTACCTTTTTCTGTACTTCTTTTATCAAAGAGTCGATGTCCTCAAAGGTTGCACCACCTTTGTTGATGATAAAACCGGCGTGTTTTTCTGAAACACAGGCTCCTCCGATTGTGTATCCCTTTAGTCCACAGGACTCAATAAGTGTGCCTGCAAATGCACCATCAGGTCTTTTAAAGGTGCTTCCGGCTGAGGGATATTCAATGGGCTGTTTTGACCTTCTTCTGCCAAGGAGGTCATCCATTTTTTCTTTGATAATATCCTTGTTTTCTTCTTTAAGGCTTAGGGTACAGCCTGTGATTATATAGTTCTTATTCTTAAACACAGATGTTCTATATCCAAGTTGAAGTTCATCAATTGT
>JAXESA010000058.1:0-3332 GCA_034116205.1 Ruminococcus sp.
AATAGTAATCTGCCTTTGTCAAATTGTAATTTGCTACATAACTGTTTGGGTGATTTCCCTTGTAACAGGGGATGAGGTGAGTGTGGGGAACTTGCTCCTTACAATTCCTGTGTATTTACCACTTATGCTGATGTTCGTTTCGTTGGGTGTTATGTTCGGGTGCCTTTTCAGCAATAAGTCTTCCCCGGGAATATGCTCCGTGGTAATTCAAGTTGTGGGATTTTTAGGAGGAATCTGGATGCCTGTTTCAACAATGGGAGGATACGAAACTGTGTGCGAGTGCCTACCATTTTATCCTGCTGTTCAAATAGGCAGAAGTATCTTGTTGGGCGAGGACATTACAGATGGAAAAATCCCGTTGTATATTGTAGTGGTAATTGCCTATATAGTTGTGCTTTTTGCTTGGTCTATCATTTGCTTTAAGGCAAAAATGCAAAGGGACGATAAATAAAAATCATATTCATAAAAAAGGGGTAACACCGACAAATCTTATGGTGTTACCCCTTATCTATTATTGTTTTTTTACATTTACAGGATTGTTCATTATGTAGTTTTCAAGAATATCCCCTGCAATTTTGCAAAGCTCTGAGCAAGGGCGCTTTTTGTAGTAGCTTTCTGTGCGCTTTTCGGGAACAATTCCGTCCTTTTTGTCAAGTCCCAGAAGCTCCTTGCAGATTATTGAACCGTTAATCTCCTTGTAAGAATTTGCAACATCGTTAATCCTTTGGTACAGCACTTTTTTTGAGTCAAAGTCAGTTGGGTCGCTGTATCCGTAAAGACTGCTGATTACAAAGACCATACCGCTTACGCATCCGCAAACTTCTCTCATTCTGCCCATTCCACCGCCAAAGCCGGATACAATTTTTGCAATCATATCTCTTTCCATTCCCAGTTCTTCTTCAAAGGCAATGGCAACGGACTGAGAGCAGTTGTAACCCTGTTTAAAAAGGTATTGTGCTTTTTCGCCCTTATTCATTCAACGCCTCCAACTGTTTTTTAAATTCCTTTAGCTTTTCTTCAGCTTTTTTTACTTTGGATTTTGCTTCCTCTGTGTCAATATCCTTGTTTTTCTCTATTATACCCTCTTGAGTTTCGATGAAATGCTCCAGCACCTTTCGGCGGAGAACATCGGTGTCCTCTGTTCGGTCGGATTCTTCCTCTGCTTCGTCCGGTTGTTCCTCCGGGAACTCAACAGGCTGACCGTTCTTTTCAACCAATATGTTGGGGTTGTTGGTAAGGTGCATTTCCTTGGTGACAATGCCCATAACATCCTTATTAACAACAAGGTTAAATCCCATTGGATTTACAGAAACAGCAAACAAATCATCTGTGGAGAAAATGCGATAAACCTCCATAAAAGGAAGTTCAATGCAGACCCTTTTGTCCTCCGGCAGAGAGGCATAATCTTTCATAAGAGGAGTGCTGAGAAAATACTCATACTCCTTGCGGTCGGTTAGCACAGGCAAAACCTTTTGTCCGGCTTCACCGGTGTTAAGGAATGGGTACTTTACCTGCATTTGATTGCTCTGTTTGTTCTGTACAATGGCAGGAACAAGCACAACAGACTCCTGCAAAGCCTTTGTAAGGGGACTATCCTCTTTAACTATAACCCCTTTGCCCTCTTTTTTATACTTTGCCACCTGCTGAAGAAAAATAAGTGATTCTATGTACAGTGTTGGGTTAGTTCTTGTTTTGGTTTTGTCTGCCTTAAGAATTGTATCCCTTGGAATAATAAGGGGACGAAGTCTGCCGTCGGTGAATTCCACATTTGTAAAGCCTAGCCTTGGCATATCTTCAACCATTGCCACAAAGTCTGAACCGCTTATCTTTCTGATTTCTACATCAAGGCCTTGCTTAGCAAGATTATTGATAAGGTAATCCGCCTCGCTTGGGTCAACCAGAACAATAACATCGTGGTTAAAGGCATAAAAATGGTTTGTAGCCTTAGAAATTACAATCCACAATTCCTCAAGCTTCATAATTTTTTCAAGGGTCAGCATACGAAAGTGAATATCGTACTCGGTAAAGTACTGCATATCATCTTCGTTATTCATCTCCTTGGCCTTTTTGATACATGTGTTTTCCAGGTAGTCAATAAAGCATATATTTTCGGTGACAGAGGCATTTTGCATTGCCTCTCGCCCATGGTCATGGTCCTCAAAAAATGAGCGTACCAGCTTGTCCATTCTTTCGTTATCTACCATATAATCAAGTCCTTTAATTTATTTTAATGTTATACAAAAATTATATCATAAGGGAAATATAATGTAAATGCAGTATTTGGTAAATTCTGCCCTGATTTATTCAGCAGTTTCTTTATCATTCAAAATATTTGTCGATTTCTTCTGTCAGACTGCTGTCAAGCTCATAATACTTTTTGTCAATAATACGGATGTATTTTTTGTTGTTGTCCTTTGGGTACAGCTTAACCTGTCTTGAAATAAGCCGGTCATCACTTGATGCCCAAAAGATACAGCACTTTGTTGAGTCTATGTCATCTGCATATTTTACATTATCTTCGTCAGTTTCAGTGTAATTATCTAAATCTGATACCTTTTCGTATAGGGTGTAGTCAGCGTCCTTTTGGACGGTGGTGAGCTTTTTGTCCTGTTTGTCAAATACAGCCCCTGTGTTGTACTTGCTCAGGTCCTTATAATATTCCTTTAGCGCTTGCTCATCATCTTTAGAAACATATATCTCTCCTGTCACATTTGTGTCCATGCTGACAAGAATATCAAAGCGGTCGTAACCCTTCAGGGTGTAGAGCTTTTCCGCACCGGAAAGCACAGATTCTGCCTCATTCGTCTTGTATTTTCCGCTTCCGGCGTCAAAGCAAAGGTCTGTTTTAATATAATACTTATCTTTGTAAATCGCACTGCTGTCGTCACTCATTGTCCCTAAAATTGTAGTAACACCGCTAAAAGTACCTGTGCAAACCATTATGAGGGCAAATATTAAGGAGATGACAACACCTATTCCACCTACAACAAAGCCTGATTTGTTCAGTTTTTTAGGCTTTGGGCTTTTGTCACGCTTTTTCAGCATTATAAAAACAAAGCACAAAAGTGCACCGATAATTATTAGGGAAAATCCAAGCAGAAGTCCGCCTGTTACAGTTTTTGCTGTTGCTAAATCCATAATTAATCTCCTTGAAATATAAACAAGCTGTTTTGAAGTGTTTTTTGATTATTCTAATTATATTGATTATATGATATGGTTCAAAAATAGTCAAACAATATAAGATGTTTATTGAAAAAATGGTAATTGTCTGCTACAATATGTGCGAGGTTTTAGGTATGAAAATATTAGACAAACTTTTTTCAAGAATTTTT
>JAXESA010000059.1:0-6396 GCA_034116205.1 Ruminococcus sp.
TTGAGGTTAAGTCACAGCTTAGGGATGTTCAAAATGAATTCCACTATACTGCAAAGGAGCTTTTTGACAACCCCGAATACACAGGCAGAATAGTTAAGACAAACTACATTGAGGAATTTACAGGCTACGAGCCAACTCCTATAAGAAGATATGCCTACTATGATTTGGAGTTTATGCTCAGACAGGATTATGAATTCTGCAAAAATGCCCCTGTACGCAAGTGTATCAATAAAATGATTAAAGCAAAAAGAAAGTTCTTTAAACTTAGTAACAACTACACCAAAGGCACTAAGATGAAGAAAAAACTTGTGAATAATATGGTGTAAAATAGTGTTATAGGAATAGAAATCTACATAAATCTAAAGCCTGTCGCAGATGTTAATCCAACTGTGACAGGCTTAAATTTTTACTTTCTATTAAAACATATTCACAAAACAATTTATAAAATGTTATTCACAGTATACAATTAGCATATTTGATTTTTGTACACTATTTTTACAAAAATTCATTGTTTATTATGGTGATATTTGCTATAATATGGTTGTAATGATCATTTAAATAAGTATAGTATGTTAGATATGGGGTGATAGCATTGTATATCGCATCCAAATAGCAAATATTTATTTTATTGATAACTAAATACACCATGGGGGTTATTATAGTGAATGGTTACAATTATTTTAGAAGAGCATTTTCAACTTTATTGGTACTTATTTCTTTTTTATTGTTTACAACTAGTTCAAATGCAAAAAATATTAGTTCTTATAGCGTTTTTAATAGCACTCCAACTATACAATGGAAAGATAAAATTTCACATGATGTTCTATCAAAGATGAAGTTATCCGATACAATTGATAAGATTTCAGTGTGGATTTGGTTCTCAGATATTGATCAAAAAGAAATAGATCGACAAGTGAAATTGGATACTGGTTTGACAATAAATGATATATCTGTGGAATATAAAAAAGTACCTGAGGATTTACTTCAAGCTTTAAAAGAAGTTTCGGATAATTCAAATGATACGACAAAGAAAAAAGTAGCTAAAAAAATCACAGGTTACATAAATAGTAATAATTCAGAACGAATGATTGAACAAAACAGGGCTATTACATATATAAAATCACGAAGAAAAATTGCTAGTAAATTTTATGACAAAAAGAATAGAAAAATAATTGAAGATCTACATATTTCAAATGAGGATATACGATTTAAAAGTCGATTAACACCTTCTATTGTAGCAGATTTAACAAAAAAGGAAGTTGAATATGTCGCTAAATCTAAATATGTAAATAGCATAGATATTTATGATGATATTTACAAAGAGGAAGAGCCTCTATGCGAAAGCCAAAAAGCGACTATGAGAGTCAATGAAGTCCGTGAACAATTCGGTTTAACAGGTCATGGAGTAAATGTACTAATGAACGATCATGGTTGTGTTCGATTTGATGCTGATAACTATGATCAAATTAGCTTTCCTGAAAAAATTAAAGTCGTGGTAAATAAAAATATTTATACCACTAAAAATACTGATGTTATGCCAGGAGATAACGAGGATACTCATCCAAACTTAATTGCAGCGGAAATGCAATCTTTTTCACCAGATGTAAATTTATACTCTGTCGGATATAGACGTTACAAAGATGTAGAATGGGCGTTATTAAACTGTGATATACAATTAATAAATGGTAGTATTAATTTAGGTTCAGGTGGTGCTTATTCTTCAGATGCCCCTGCTAAATGGTTTGATGCATTAATAAGTACCAATAATGTCACATTAGTTGCAAGTGCTGGAAATAGTGAGGTTTGGTCTCCTGTTGGTTGGCCAAATGTTATTTCTCCATCAAATGGATACAATAATATTGCAGCAGGGGCATATGATACTAATGGCACACCGAACAATGATAAAATGTTTAATTTTCGATACAACCCAACTGATAGCACAAATCAAGTATGTTACAAACCTGATATTGTTGTTGCGGCTAATAGTACAAGCGAAGCATCTCCTGCACTTACAGGTATTATCTCTATGCTTATAGAGTTAAAACCTTCGTTAGCCACAAAACCAGAGTTAATTAAGGCTATTATAATGGCTTCCTGTCAACGTAAGGTAAAACCAGCTACTGGGACAGAGGAACAAGAAAATATATATAATGGTTTAACCCAAAAGCAGGGAGCTGGTGCGGTAGATGCATATCGAGCAATTGGTATCGTATTACAAGAAAACTATGGCATAAAAGAAATTGCTTCAGGTTTTCAGGAGACAGATTTTACGCAAAATGATGATGGAAATAATATAAATGTAAGTATTGCTTGGCTTAGACAAAACACTAATCTATCAGGCGGTTCAGACATTTATACAACATCTGTAGGCTCATTACAAGAACTTAGTTTGAGTGTTTATGACAACACTGAAATAAAAGGAATCTCTGAGCATACCAACGCTGGAAAACAGATGGTCTATTTTCCGTCTGCTAAAAATAACCAGTATACAATACGTGTAACAAAAACTAGCGAAAACACAGAAACCGTACGATATGCTTATGCATGGAGCACAGAAGAAACTAATGGTAAACGTATCATATTTCATACCCAAAATACAAGTGGTAAAATTTCAAAAGAGGAAGTTGAAACTAAATTATTAGAATCAGGTATTAGTTCTGACTCCGCCTTTTTTGCTGCCTTCGATGACTCTGTTAAGTCTATCGGTGATAATGCTTTTGAGGGTAGTAGTAATCTATCATATGTTGATATCAACAGAGGCATTACAGCCATCGGTAAATACGCATTTAGTAATTGTAGTCTTTTAAAAAATATTGTAATTCCTGATGGACTATACACGATTGATGAAGGAGCTTTTCAAAATTGTACCAGTTTAAAGAATGTTATAATAGGTAATAGTGTAAGATCTATTGAAACATATGCATTTTATCGTTGTTTTACCCTTTCAAGAGTAATATTTAATAAATATATTGCACCGACTATAAGAACTAATGCTTTTTTAGATTGTGCTAATAGTCCTACAGGACATATCCCGTTAGGAGCCATTGGATATGCTGATAATTACGATAGTTTACAAATAATCCATAAAACAAGTATCCGTACTTTATATTTCTCTAACAATAAAAATTGGGATGATGTAAACGTATATTTATGGAATAGCCATGCTTCACATTATAGTAAAAATTATCCAATGGAATATACTTATACTAACTACTTAAACGAAAAAGTATATTCCATTACTCTGGATTTTAGTGAATATGATATGATTAGATTTTATGGAGCTGGTCATCGTTCTGTTGATTTCAATGTAGGTAATGACGGTACAGGATATTATTTAACTTCAGAAGAAGACGAGGATATTTGGAATATCTCAACTTTTATCCCCGATGTTAGAACAATATACTTTACAAATACTAACAACTGGACTGATGTTAGAGCATATTTATGGAAATCTGGAACAACGCAGGATAATTTATGGCATGGAGCACCGATGATATATGAATCTACCAACTCCTATGGCGAAGATATATATTCTATAACCTTGGATTACAAAGAGTATAATTCTGTTATATTTAATGACTACAATAGTATAAATCAAACAGTAGATATAAACATAGGTATTAGCGGCACCGGATATTATCTAACTGGTTACAAAACAGGTAACAATTGGAATGTAGACAGTTACACGTATGAATAAATTTATATAAAATTTTTATTTAGCATCAAGGATAAGTATTATAAGTGGAGGTTAGATATGAAAAAACTATTATCTTTGTCCCTTATTATCGCAATGATTGTATCGGCCTTTCAGACCGTTTTTGCGATTGCAGAACCAATCGGCTCACATCAAATCACTTCAGAATCTGCAACATCTACAACCATCGAACCTATAACAGAAACTTCTTCGACCGAGCCTGTTACAACCCAGCAAAGAGCCAAAGATGAGCTTATTAGCTTATTGCAATATTATAGCTGGGATTTTGATTACACCCCCGAATATTGGTACAATATCTATACAAAGGAAAGCTACGATGCATATGTGAACGCCAAACAAAAGGCTGAAAAACTTTTAGCTGACGAAAATACCACAGAAATAGAATTTCAAAACATGATAGAGGAATTTCAATCTGCCAGAGATAATTTGGTTGAAATAAAAGATACCTCCTCAACAACTCAAACCGAAACATCTACCACTATTCCTATAACTGAATTTTCATCCGAAATTGAAACATTTCCAACAACAGAAACAACAGTGCCCACTTCAATTGTGACAAAACCACCGGTAAATAACACAACAGTCACACTTACAAAAAATTCTGCATACCTATATGTAAAGGGTACTACCAACATCCATCCTTTTGTTAAGAACGGTGTAGGTGCAACAACCTATAAGAGTAATAACACAAGCGTTGCAAGTGTGAACAGCAAGGGCATAGTAACAGCCATAAAAGCAGGTACTGCAAAGATAACTGTTACCAATAACAATATTTCACAAATCTTTACTATAACAGTTAAAAATCCTTCCCTTAATAAAAAATCAGTAAATCTTTATGTTCAGCAAAGTACAAGTATAAAAATTATAGGAAAGATTGGCAATGCAACATTTTTCTCAAACAACAGAAAAGTTGCAACAGTTGACAAATACGGAAAAGTTACAGCCAAGTCAAAGGGTAATGCAACAATTAGCGTTAAGACAAATGGCATCACTCTTAAATGCAATGTAACTGTAAAAAACCCAAAAATAAATGTCACCAAAAAAATTCTTAAAGTAAAGCAAAGCTTTAACCTTAAAATCACAGGTGGAGTTAGCAAGGCAAGCTTTGTTTCAGGCAATAAAAAGGTTGCTACAGTAAACAACAACGGGAAGATTACTGCAAAGAAAAAGGGTACAGCCACTATTACCGTTACAACCAACGGCATTAAGCTAAAATGTAAGGTAACAGTAAAATAAATAGCTACAATTTACTATTACATAATCAGCACTAAAAGAATATATTTATATTTTGTCTTTGCACACCCTACATATGGTTTTAAATGCTGAAAAAAGCGACTGTCACACGGCAGTCGCTTTTTTCGTTGGAAACACTGATTAAATCATTTGCATAATCTGTGTAAAGTGATTTATTCAGTATTTCCTTTTATATTTTAGGATGTTTATGAAGAAAGCAAAATTAAAATTACTTAAAGTACTTAACACCTGACTCAAATATTTTCATATCCTTTTCAAAAGGAACATTTGCGTAAAGGTTGTCGCCCTTTCTTTCGCAGTGACCCATTTTACCCAAAATTCTGCCGTCAGGGGAAGTGATACCCTCAATAGCACATACAGAACCGTTAAGGTTAAACCTGATATCCTGACTTGGATTACCGTTAAGGTCAACATACTGTGTTGCAACCTGTCCGTTTTCAACAAGCTTTTTAACTGTTTCGTCTGTTGCAACGAATCTGCCCTCTCCGTGAGAAACAGGAACAGCAAATACATCGCCTGCATTAACACCGGAGAACCAAGGTGACTTAGTACTTGTAACCCTTGTGTAAGCCATATGGCTGATATGCCTACCAATGGTGTTAAAGGTTAGTGTTGGGTCATTTTCCTTGATTTCAACAATCTCACCGTTCGGAACAAGACCCAGCTTGATAAGTGCCTGGAAACCGTTGCAGATACCAAGTGCAAGACCGTCACGGTTGTTAAGTAAGTCGGCAACAGCCTCGCTGATAACAGGATTTCTGAAGGTAGTAGCAATAAATTTACCTGAACCGTCAGGCTCGTCACCGCCGGAGAAACCACCTGGGAACATAATAATCTGGCTTGACTTAATTCCCTTTTCCATAGCCTTTATTGTGTCCTCAATGTCGGAGGGCATAAGGTTTTTAACAACAAGGATTTCAACCTCTGCTCCTGCCTTTTCAAAGGCTCTCATTGTGTCGATTTCACAGTTTGTACCGGGGAAGCAAGGGATGAACACCTTTGGTTTTGCAGTCTTGATAACAGGTGAAGAGGTGTTGCGTGTTGTGTAAAGGGGAGCGTCAACTGTAATTTCAGGAACCTCCGCCTTTGTTGGGAATACCTTTTCAAGAGGGGAAGTCCACTCCTCAACAAGCTCGTCAAGGGTTAGCTTTTCGCCGTTTACTACAATTTCAGCCTTGTCTGTTGTTGTACCCAATGTGTAGTGGAGAACATCACTTGGAAGCTCTGCACCATCCTTAAGCTCAAGAATCAATGAGCCTGCCTTTGGTGCAAACAGTTCTTCCATAGTGTAGGTGTAGTCAGGCTTAAACTCAAAGCCAAGCATATTACCAAAGCAAGCCTTGGCATCAGAGGAGGCACAACCGCCCTCCTTAACACCAGTTGCGGAAAGCACATCGCCCTTTTCAAACATAGCGTAAACGGCCTTG
>JAXESA010000060.1:0-3133 GCA_034116205.1 Ruminococcus sp.
CAAGGGCAGTTGGAAAGCATATGGCTACAGCAGGGAATGGCAAAATCGTGAATATTTCATCTGTAATCGGAGAAAACTGTAAGCCAAAATTTTCCGATTATGCAGCGTCAAAATCAGGAATTATCGGATATACAAAGTCGGTTGCACAGGAGCTTGGCCCTATGGGTGTTAATGTGAATTGTGTTTCTCCGGGCTTTATCCAGCGTGGACAATTTAGCGAAAATCAGTTGCCCTATCTACTTAAATCCAATTTTATGAACAAGGTCGGATGCTCCGAAGATGTTGCCTCTGCGGTAGCTTTCTTGGCAAGTGAAGAGGCAGATTTTATTACAGGGCAGAATCTCTGTGTTGACGGTGGTCGCAGTTTAGGACTTCACGGTGATAATTAGTGTAAGAATTTAGTAGTGAATTATAATATGAAATTTAAGGGGGATATGTGATGAAGGCGATAAACTGGGCGATTTTAGGCACCGGTGTTGTTGCCAACCAGATGGCAACTGCCCTTGTAAATTCAGGCAAAGAAATATGGTGGCGCCGGAGTGGCAAACAGAATTAAACGACACCTGAGAAAGATAAAAAGAAAGATTGACTAATATAGGTTGTTTTGAAACCCTAATAAAACCATTTAAAGGTTGTTCAGATTTTGCTAAAGAATGAGGTTTATATTATGAATATTTTGCATTATAGTCTTGGCTTCCCCCCATACAGAAGGGGCGGAATGACAAAATACTGTATGGATCTTATTGATGAACAAAAAAAAGCAGGACATAAGGTTTCTTTGCTGTGGCCGGGAAAGTACAAGGATTCATCCCCGAAATGTCATATAAAAAAACATAGGGCTAATAAGGGTATTACAAACTATGAGATTAACAATACACACCCTGTTCCTTTGTTGGATGGAATCCTTTATCCTGAATTATTTACCTGTAAAAAGGATAAAGCAGTCTTTGAGGAATTTTTGTCAAAAGAAAATTTTGATGTATTACATATACATACATTGATGGGATTGCCTAAGGAACTGATTGAAACCGCCAATGATATGGGTATTAAGACGGTTTTTACCAGCCATGATTATTTTGGAATATGTCCTAAGTGCAGTTTGTTGCGGGGTGGACAGGTTTGCGTTGATGACCATCACTGTGCTGATTGTGTAAACTGTTGCAAAACAGGAATGTCTATAAAGAAAATAAAGATTATTCAATCTACGCCATATAAATTAGCAAAAAACTTTCCTCTTATAAAAAAGCTTAGAAAAAACCATATTCAGAAAGTGAACCAAGGATATATTGGCAATTCACAAGACATAAATCCAAATTTGATTTCTAAGGACGAAAGACAAAAATATATTGAATTAAGAAAATATTATATGTCAATTTTAGAAATGTTTTCTTCTGTTCATTTTAACAGTTCTCTCACCAAGGAAATATACGGAAGATACGGGGATTTTGCTGACTCAGCAGAAGTTATAAGTATATCAAATTTCAATATTTCTGATAACAGGAATATAAAAAAAGTATCTGATAAATTAAGGATAGCCTACTTAGGTCCAGTTGGAGTAAGAAAAGGATATTTCTTTTTAAATGATGTCTTAAAAGAAATTTACGATGACGGACTAACCAATTTTGAATTTCACATATACAATCAGTTAGCTGAGCATGAACCCTATGTTGTTTGCCATGACCCATACAATTCTCACACATTGCCTAATGTTATGAACAATACCGATTTGCTCATTGCACCAAGTATATGGTATGAAACTTTTGGCTTTACGGTGCTTGAGGCACTTAGTTACGGGGTTCCGGTTTTAGTCAGCGAGAATGTCGGAGCAAAAGATTTAATAATACCGGGGAAAAACGGTGAAATCTTTAGTTTGGATAAACAAGCTATCAAGGAGAAAATTGTTCATTATTTAGAAAAGCCTCAGGATGTTGAGCAGATGAATAGATATATTTACGAAGAACAGAAAATAAAAACTATGAAGAGTCATTCTGAGGAGATTTTGAAATTATATCAGAAAAAGGGATGAGATAGATATGGCAAAAATAGGAATATTGACTTTGTATCACGAGAATTATAACTATGGCGGTATATTACAAGCGTGTGCCCTTTGTAATGTATTGAATAATATGGGACACGAATGTGAAGTGTTATCATATAGCGATAGTTTTAATCCTGTTTATCCATCTATGACAAAACGAATACAGCAGTATGGAGTTGTTGAGTTGTTTAAAAAGGTGAAAGAAAAGGTTAGCGCTAAAATAGGCTCAAAGGAATTTAGCCAAATTTTCCAACAGCGCAAGACGAAAATAGAGGAATTTAAAAATACACATATTCCAAGCACCACTCACTATAATGACGAATTGCTACTGAAACACTATTCTGATTTTGATGTTTTGATTAGCGGGTCTGACCAAGTATGGAATCCTAACTGTGCAAGAAAAGGCTTTTTGCAGATGTTCCCCCACAATGGTATAAGAAAAGTATCCTATGCTGCCAGCATAAGCAGAAACAGCCTATCTGAATATGAAAAAAGTATAATGTTGCCACAGATAAATGATTTTGACTTTATATCTGTAAGGGAAAAGACAGCAAAAGAATTGTTGGCAGCCCAGGGATTTACAGATGTACAGGTTACAATCGACCCCACATTCTTGTTAAGTAGTTCCTGTTGGGAGACTATGATGTCAGATAGGGTGGTACCCGAAGAATATGCACTGTGTTATTTCTTCTCCGACAGCAGAGAATACAGAAGATACCTGAAGAGCTTTTGTGACAAAGAAGGCATAAAGCTTGTTTACATACCATATGCAAAACAGGAATTTAACCGATTTGATAAAGACGGTTGCGGTGAACCTCTGTTTGATGTAGGACCGGCTGAGTTCTTATCATTATTTAAGTATGCCAAATATGTATTTACAGATTCTTTCCACGGTATGGCTTTCTCTATAATATTCAAAAAGAATTTCTGGGTTTTGAAAAGAGATAAAGAATCAAAGGTATCTATGAATTCCAGAATATCAGATTTGCTTTCAACCTTAAGTCTTTCTGATAGACTTGTGGATGATATTTCTGCTGTATCCAATAATTCTCCTGTGAATTTTGAGGGTACAGAAAATGCCGTTAAAGCTTTACA
>JAXESA010000061.1:0-5747 GCA_034116205.1 Ruminococcus sp.
GGTAGGCGGTTAAGTCTTGCCCCTTTAGGGGGGTGATGCCAATGGAGTACATAACGGTAATTTTAATTATTGTTTTATATACAATCATTGCAATAAAAAGAAATAAACCGCCAACTCCCACAGTGACGGTTTATTCAAATAAAACTTTTATGGGGCAAACCGCTTATCGGTTTGCCTTATCTACCTCTATTATATCAATCTATATTGTTTTGTCAAGCGTACATCTAATGGTGTGCGCTGTTTTTGCCGGTATATTTAATTCAAAATGCCCTTGCTTTTTAAAGTGTTGTATTAATCAGTAGCGAGTCAAATCCGTCTATCTTCATAACGAAGTTGTCGTTGCCTATGATATGACCGTAAATATTACCATAGATTATGTTCTTTTTGTCATTCTTTGTGTGTAGCTCTCCGCCACCCTTGGTGCAAGGCACAAATTCGATGTAAATGTTCTCGTCTTTGTCGTGGAACTTCCACACTGAACGCAAATCATTTGCGTGTCCCTTTGCTTTAACAGGCCCCAGCTTAATCAGCTTTTTGTCAAGGAACAGACAGTTTTCTATGCCCTCTGAATTGTCAGAAAGACCACCCCCAAAGTGAACGGTCATAGTGCTGTTCTTAAATTGTCCCTCTGCAATTAGTTCGTGATAATACACCTTGTTAGGTGCAGAAATTCTGTTCCAGTTGAGGTAGGCTGTGGTGTATTCCTTGTCAAGGTTATATTCGTTTCCACCAAAGCGGACAATTCCTCTTGCCCTCATCTGTGGCAAAAATCTCTTTGTAAAGTAGCTTGTTTTGCTGTTGTCAAAGGGCAGAGCAACATTCATACTTTCTGCCTTCTCTTCGTCAATCTCTATATTGAAATAAAGGTTTTTGTTGTTGTAAAAGTTTAGAAAATCACATTTAAGGTATCTCTTTGTACCTGCCTTTGAAAACTTCATTCCAATTTGGCTGTCGTTGTAGGCAACATCTCCCGAAAGTGAGCTTTCCGGCATTTTAAAGCGGATAAAGGGGAACATCTTTTTAACAACCTTTTTGCCGATTCTAAAGCTGTCAAAGTCGATAATTGTACCGCTTACAACTCCGTAAAGACCAAGGTTCGCTATGGAAATTGTCAGCAACAAATGAGAATTTCTAATGCAGTACGTGTCTGTTTCTTTAACCCTTAGGGCAGACGCTGAGGCATTCAGCTTGTTATAAAAGAAAACAGGCTCTTTGCTCCAGCCAAAGGGAATCATATCCCCACTATTATCAAACATACTAACGGTGTTAAAATATTCACGATACATAAAACTACCCCTTTCAGTAGAATTATACACGCCCAATTGGCATATTGCAACGATTTTATGTACGGTTGTAATAATTTATATTTTTGTTTCATATGTAGTATTACCGGGGGTACAGATATTATGAAACTAAAAATATTTGTTATATATTTTCTTTCTTTGGGGCTTTTCTTTTTAGGTTCGTGTAGTGAAGCCATAGATACCCCTCAAAGGGTGCTAAGGGCGAATACTTGGGAATACAGCAGAAAGGATTTTTCACTTATCCTATCATTTAGTGACGACGACGCAAAAATTGTTGTAAAGGATAAGGATAATAAGGAGGAGTACATTATCAACGGAATTACAACAATTACTGACAAAAAAATTACTGTTAGGGATTCAGATACTCTTACGGATTATACCTTTGACTACTCTTTAAGGGGAGAGGATGTCTGTCTAACATACAGCGGTAAAACATTAACGCTGAAAAAGGTGTCAACGGTGTAAGATGTTTTCTAAAACATACAAAGCCTCTCCTTACACGGGGGAGGCTTATTTGGTTTTCAGGGCATACTTCTTCATAAAAGCAGGCTGATTAGGTAGCTTCTTTATCCTGTTTTCTTTCATCAAATTTAATTAAAGTAGAGTTGCTAAACATATTTCCTTGTGTTATAATAACACAAGGAAATACTGAATAAATCATTTGCATAGATTGTGCAGTCAGATTTTTTGTCGGTCAGTTCAAAAAACCGCTGGAATAGTGGCTTATGGCGTGGATTTTTTGGGCTGACCGACGGAAAATATGCAAACAAGATATGTAAAGTGATTTGTTCAGTGTTTCCTTAGATATGGGTACTGTCCCCCGGAAAGGAATGAAAGTATGGTTGTTTTGGGCATTGACCCCGGTTATGCCATTGTTGGGTACGGTGCAATAAGCTACAAAAACAATAGTTTTACACCGGTTTCCTTTGGCTCAATAGTGACCGAGGCCGACCTTGACTTTAACCGTAGACTTGAAATAATCTACGATGATTTGTCGGCGGTGATAATGCGTACAAAGCCTGACGCTATGTCTATTGAACGACTGTATTTTCAGAACAATGCCAAAACTGCAATTATGGTTGCCGAGGCAAGGGGAGTTATCCTTTTGACTGCCCAGAAGTTAGGTGTTCCTGTATATGAATACACACCCTTACAGGTCAAAACTGCAGTAACAGGCTACGGCAAGGCAAAAAAACCACAGGTTATGGAGATGACCCGCCGTCTGTTAAAGCTAAAGGAGGTTCCAAAGCCTGACGACACAGCAGACGCCTTGGCACTTGCAATAACCCATACCCAGTCGGCAGGCTCGGGACTAAGAAAGTTTATGATTGAAAAAGGAATTAAGTGATGATTTATTCAGTTAGAGGTACCCTTGTACATACAGAACAAAACTTAGCGGTTGTTGAGTGCGGTGGTGTGGGCTACGGATGCCGAACAACACTTAACACATTAAGGGATGTTAAGGTGGGCAGTGAGGTTACACTTTACACATATATGTCCGTCAGGGAGGACGCAGTTGAGCTTTTCGGCTTTTCCACCCAAAAAGAACTGCAAACATATAAACTGCTGATAAATATAAACGGTGTTGGACCAAAGGCAGGAATTTCAATTTTGTCAATCCTTTCACCGGAACAGGTGGCTGTGGCGGTTTCTTCCGGCGACTGGAAAACCATCACACAGGCAAACGGTGTTGGCCCTAAGATGGCACAGAGGATTGTCCTTGAACTTAAGGACAAGTTCAAAAGCCTTGAAAGTGACGATTCCCTTGCCGAAAATGGTATGAATACATCAGTAAGCGGAAATATTCCCTCAGCTGTTCAGGCGTTGGCTGTCCTCGGCTTTAGCGCCGCAGATGTTACACCAATACTTACAAAGCTTGACCCAAATATGTCTGTTGAACAGATGATTGGTGCAACACTTAAAAAGTTAGGAAAATAAAAAATAGGAAAATAAAATGGATTATCAAAACGATTTTGAATTGGATTACGAAAACAGAATAGTTGACACCCACGAAATCCCCGAGGATAACCTTACAATGGACAGCGACAACCCTCTAAGACCCAAAACCCTTGAGGACTATATCGGACAGGACAAGGTTAAGGAAAATCTGAAGGTGTATATCGAGGCGGCAATGCAAAGGCAGGAGTCACTTGACCATGTACTCCTCTACGGACCTCCCGGACTGGGAAAAACCACCCTTTCACAAATTATAGCCAACGAGCTTGGGGTTAATATCCGCATAACCTCCGGCCCTGCAATCGAAAAACCGGGGGACTTGGCGGCAATCCTTACAAACCTTAACGAGGGTGATGTGCTTTTCATTGACGAAATTCACCGCCTTAACAGAAGTGTGGAGGAAATCCTCTATCCAGCAATGGAGGACTTTGCAATAGATATTATCACAGGTAAAGGTCAGATGGCGGCGTCCTATCATTTGCCACTTCCAAAGTTTACTTTGGTTGGCGCTACAACAAGGGCAGGCCAGCTGACAGCCCCACTTAGGGATAGGTTCGGTGTTACATTAAGATTGGAGCTTTATTCTCCTGAGGAATTATCCACAATCATCACCCGTTCGGCAGGAATTTTGGGAATAGAGATTGACGGTGACGGTTCACTTGAACTTGCCTCTCGTTCCAGAGGAACACCGAGAATTGCAAACCGACTTTTAAAGCGTGTTCGTGACTTTGCACAGGTGCTTAACGACGGCTATGTAAACTGCGAAATTGCCCGAATGGCACTTGATAAAATGGAGATTGACGAGCTTGGTCTTGACCAGAATGACAGAAGAATGTTAGAGGCAATGATTAAGTTTTACAACGGTGGCCCCGTAGGACTTGAAACCTTGGCGGCGGCTATCGGCGAGGAGGCTGTGACAATAGAGGATGTTTACGAGCCTTACCTTATGCAAATCGGATTTTTACAGAGGACACCTCGTGGCAGATGCGTTACTGCTGAGGGTTACAGACATTTAGGATTTGAGTTTGGCGGTACAGTCAATCAGCCAAACCTCTTTGGAAATTAATAAAAGGAGTTAATAGGAGTAAAATTATGGGAAGAATTTTTGGTACAGACGGTGCAAGAGGAATTGCAAATAAAGAGCTTACAGTTGACTTAGCTCTCTCAATCGGCAGAGCGGCGGCTGTTGTGCTTACAAGCGAGGATGTAAAGCACCCAACATTTGTTATCGGTAAGGATACAAGAATTTCAGGAGATATGCTGGAGGGCGCACTTGTTGCAGGACTGACCTCCGTTGGTGCAAATGTAATCATTTTGGGAGTTGTTCCAACACCGGCTGTTGCGTACCTTGTAAAGCACTACAAGGCTGACGCCGGTATTATGATTTCTGCCTCACACAACCCATTTGAATTTAACGGAATTAAGCTGTTTAGCGAGGACGGATTTAAACTGCCTGACGAAATTGAAGAAAAAATTGAGGATATAATTCTTGACAAGGAGCATAGCGCCGACCTTTCCTTTGGCAAGGATATTGGCACAGTAAGCTACCGCAAGGAGGGTGCTGACCTATACATTCAGCACATTAAGTCAACAATCGAGGGCGACCTTTCAGGACTTGAAATTGCCCTTGACTGCTCCAACGGTTCTTCATCAGTTACAGCGGAAAAGCTGTTCACAAGCCTTGGCGCAAAGGTGCATATTTTATCTGACAAGCCTGACGGTGTAAACATTAACAAGGACTGCGGTTCAACCCATATGGAAAACCTTATGGACTATGTAAGGAAAAATCATCTCCAGGCAGGACTTGCCTTTGACGGTGACGCCGACAGATGCCTTGCAGTTGACGAAAACGGCAATATGGTTGACGGTGACTTCCTTATTGCAATCTGCGCTGACGACTTCCACCGTCGTGGTAAGCTAAAGGGCGACGCTGTGGTTGGTACAGTAATGACAAATATGGGATTCCAAAAATTCTGCGAAGAAAAGGGACTGCGTTTTGAGGCAACCAAGGTTGGTGACAGATATGTCCTTGAGGAAATGCTTTTAAGCGGTTACAACATTGGCGGAGAGCAAAGCGGACACATCATTTTCAGCGACTTTGCCACAACAGGTGACGGTCAACTCACAGGTGTTCAGCTTATGTCAATTATGAAGAGAAGAAACGAAACCCTTTCCGAAATGGCAAAGGTTATGAAGAGATACCCACAGGTTCTCATCAATGTAAAAATCTCAAACGAGATGAAACCAAAGTTCTATACAGACAAGCACATCAAGGCTGAAATTCAGCAGGTTACAGATATTCTGGGCAACAGAGGAAGAATTCTCATTCGTGTTTCAGGCACAGAGCCTCTTGTTCGTGTTATGCTTGAGGGCGAGGATTATCAGGAAATTTCTGTTTTGGCTGAAGAGGCTGCAAGTGTTGTAAGGGAAAGATTGGCTTAATGAGAGTAGCAGATAAATGGCAGGATTACGAGCTTATTGATTGCT
>JAXESA010000062.1:0-5888 GCA_034116205.1 Ruminococcus sp.
G
Source organism: Ruminococcus sp. (assembly GCA_034116205.1). Classification (GTDB taxonomy): domain Bacteria; phylum Bacillota; class Clostridia; order Oscillospirales; family Acutalibacteraceae; genus Ruminococcoides. The sequence continues at coordinate 2 of JAXESA010000062.1, forward strand.
ACCACGGCAACGACTATGTGTTCCTTGATACAGCAGGCCGTCTTCACGTTGATGAACAGCTAATGGAGGAGCTGACAAATATTCGCTCCACCGTTCATCCCCACGAAATTCTGCTTGTTATCGACTCAATGACAGGTCAGGACGCAGTAAATGTGGCTAAGTCCTTTAACGAAACCCTGGAAATCTCCGGTGTTATCCTTACAAAGCTTGACGGCGACACCCGTGGCGGTGCTGCAATCTCCGTAAAAGAGGTTACAGGCAAGCCCATTAAGTTCTGTGGTACCGGTGAAAAGCTTGAAGATTTAGAGGTTTTCCACCCTGACAGAATGGCAAGCAGAATACTTGGTATGGGCGATGTGCTTACCCTTATTGAGGATGTTGAAGCAAAGCTGGACGAAAAGAAGGCAGAGGAAGTTGCCAAAAAGATGCTCCAGAACAAGATGGACTTTAACGATTTGCTCCAGCAGTTTGAGCAGATTAAAAAGATGGGTCCGCTCAAGGGTATCTTGGGCAAAATCCCCGGACTTGGCAAACAGCTTGAAAATGCCGACATAAACGACAGACAGATTGACTGGTGTGAGGCTATCATACTTTCAATGACACCTGCCGAAAGGGAAAAGCCAAGCCTGATTAACGCAAGTCGAAAAAAGCGAATTGCAGCAGGCTCCGGCAGAAAGGTTGAAGAGGTAAACAGACTTTTAAAACAGCTTGAGCAAATGCAAAAGATGATGAAGCAGTTTACCGGCAAAGGCAAAAAGGGCAAGCGCCGTGCTATGATGAAGGGTATGCCTAATCTTGGAGATTTAGAAAATATGGGCGGTAACGGTATGCCGCCAATGGGTGGAGGATTCCCCTTTTAACAGCTATTAACCAATTTGTTTTGGTGATATAGATATTATTTTTCATATATTTTTTGGAGGTGAAAAGATAATGGTAAAGATTAGATTAAGAAGAATGGGTGCTAAAAAGTCTCCTTTTTACAGAATTGTTGTAGCTGACTCAAGATACCCAAGAGACGGTCGTTTTATCGAAGAAATCGGCACATATAATCCACTTACTGAGCCATCAAAGGTTACTGTTGATGCTGACGCTGTTAAGTCTTGGATTGCAAAGGGTGCACAGCCAACAGATACTGTTAAGGCATTGCTTAAGAAGGAGGGTATTCTCTAATGAAGGAATTGCTCACAATTATTGCAAAGGGTCTTGTTGAGGAGCCGGATAAGGTTTCTGTAACAGCAGACGAAGTAAATGAAGAGGGAGTTACTGTTTATCATATCCATGTTGCAGAAGATGATATGGGTAGAATTATCGGTAAGCAGGGCAGAATTGCCAAGGCTATCCGCACAGTTGCTCGTTCTGCAGCTATCCGTAAGAATGAAAGAATTTCAGTTGAAATCGACTGATTTTCAATAGGTAAAAAATCCCCTATTTAATTTAGGGGATATTTTTTTGCATTTTTTTAATATTTCACATTATTTTGTAATGTTTTTCTAAGATTTAACATACACTTAATTCGTACTTTATTATACAGATATATAATGAACCTGAAAATACTACTAATACCCAACACAGTTTTAATTAGGTATTGGTACAAAACTATTTTTGGGGGAATATACCGTGAATTTGTCAATACTTGTTCCGTTTACAGTCCTGTCGGTATTGGCAATCTCACTTTTGTTATTAGCAAAGAGGGTATTTCTCCCTGATAAAGAAAAATTGGGAGATGAAGTTATGAGAGGCGACAAAATTATGCCGGAATCAAAGGAAAATACTTTACAGCGTTATGTGGAAAAATCAAAAGAGGGTTTGCAAAACTGCTTTATAAACAGGGAGCTTTCTTGGCTGAAATTTAATGAAAGAGTGTTGGAGGAGGCGGATGACCAAAACAATCCTCTGTGCGAAAGACTTACATTTCTGTCCATATTCCAGTCAAACCTTGACGAATTTTTTATGGTGAGGATGGGTTCCCTCCACGATATGATGCTTTTAAAAAGGGAAATCAAAGAAAACAAAACCCGTATGACCCCTTTGGAGCAGTTTTCTTTCTGTTTGTCGTATATTAGGAGAATACTTATAAAAAGGGATGCTATTTATAAAAAGCAGATGAAGAATGTTTCTGACTATGGTATTTCCGTTGTGTCCTTTGATGAACTTAATGCAAACGAAAAAAAGTATATGAAGCACTATTTTTCACAGGAGCTTGAGCCACTCCTTTCAACCATTGTGGTGGGAAGAAAACAGCCTTTTCCGTTTCTTAACAACAAGGATTTATACATTGTTGCAGAACTTAGAAAAAAGAACGACAAAGCAAAGATAGGCATAATCCCGTGCAACACAAGCCTTATGAAAAGACTTATTCAGTTGCCGGAAAGACAGGGCGTATATGTGCTGACAGAGGAGATAATTCTGAACTTTCTCCCAAAGGTATTTAAAAAGTACGAAGTAAAGTCACGCTTTGTTGCCCGTGTTACCAGAAATGCCGACATTGACGCCGACAGAATTAATGACGAGGAGCTTGACTACCGTGAGCATATGGCTGAGGTTATACGCCGAAGAAGAAAGCTATGCCCAATTCGTCTTGAAATGACTGCACCACTTGGCACTGCTGTCACCACCTGGCTTTGTAATCAGCTTGACCTTATGCCTGACCAGATTTTTATCTCTGATGTTCCTTCTGATTTATCCTTCTTGTTTACAATTCAGGATATGCTCCGTTCACATCCCCAACTGTTTTTTGAAAAAAGAGTTCCTCAAAGACCCCTTGACTTTAGGGGGGATAAAAGCGTTATGGAGCAGATAAAAGAAAAGGACAGGTTGATTTCTCTCCCTTACGAGTCCATTCAGCCTTTCTTAACACTCCTTAGTGACGCTGCAAAAGACCCAAATGTTGTTTCTATAAGGATGACACTTTATCGCCTTGCAAAGAACAGCAAGGTGGTTGAATCCCTTGTTGAGGCAGCGGAAAACGGAAAACAGGTTGATGTTCTGGTGGAACTGAAAGCAAGATTTGACGAACAGAACAACATCAAGTGGTCACGCAGATTGGAAGAAGCCGGATGCCACGTCATTTACGGACTGGACAATTTAAAGGTGCATTCAAAGCTTTGTCTTATTACTCGCCGTGGTAAAGACGGTGTAGAATATATCACCCAGATTGGCACAGGTAACTACAACGAAAAAACTGCAAGACAATATACAGATTTGCAGATTCTCACCGCAAATGAGGAAATTGCCCACGAGGCATATGAGGTGTTCTCAGCACTTTCATTAGGAGAGGTTGTGGAAGAAACAAACCATCTCCTTGTAGCTCCAAAATGCTTGCAAAATAAGGTTATAGACTTAATAAAAGAGCAGATTGACCTTGCCAAGCAGGGCAAGGAGGCATATATAGGACTAAAGCTTAACTCCCTAACCGACAAAAAGATTATGGAAAAGCTGATTGAGGCTTCCTGTGCCGGCGTGAAAATTGATATGGTAGTAAGGGGAATTTGCTGTTTGCAGTCAGGCATACCGGGATATACAGAAAATATCCGCATAATCAGCATTGTGGGTAGATTTTTGGAACATTCCCGTATATACATCTTTGGTACAGGTGATGATGAAAAGATGTATATTTCTTCTGCCGATTTTATGACAAGAAACACCTTGCGCAGGGTGGAGGTTGCCTCTCCTATATATGACCCTGAAATAAAGGAAAGACTAAACAAAGAGTTTGAAACTCTACTAAAGGACAACTGCAAGGCAAGATTACAGCTTGAAAAGGGAAGATACGAAAGGGTAAAAAATGATTTGCCAAAAATTAACGCACAGGAAACCTTTTATAAACAGGCGTATGAAAACACAAAATAAAAATATCATTTAGCGTATAAAGGAGATTGATTATGCTGAAAATCGGAATACTTACCAGCGGAGGGGACTGTCAGGCTCTTAACGCCGCAATGCGTGGTGTTGCCAAGGGCATAAGTGCATTAAAGAGTGACGCTGAGTTTTACGGTTTTGTTGACGGTTATAAAGGGTTGATTTACGGTAACTACAACGCTATGTCCGCCGGGGCGTTCTTTGGAATACTCAACCAAGGCGGAACTATTCTTGGCACATCACGACAACCCTTTAAATATATGAATGTACCTGACGAAAAGGGATTAGACAAGGTGAAGGCTATGGTGGATAACTACAAAAGGCTGAACCTTGACTGCCTTGTGGTGCTGGGTGGTAACGGCTCCCAGAAAACAGCCAATCTGCTTTTCTCCAAAGGACTGAATGTTATAGGACTTCCAAAGACTATTGACAACGATTTGTGGGGAACTGATATGACCTTTGGGTTTTCCAGTGCTGTTGAGATTGCCACAAGGGCATTGGACGAAATTCACACCACAGCAAAGTCCCACGGACGGACTTTTATTGTGGAGCTTATGGGACACAAGGTGGGGTGGATTGCCCTTAATGCCGGTATAGCCGGAGGGGCAGACGCAATACTTATCCCCGAAATCCCATACAGCACAAAGTCCCTTGTTAAGAAAATTAAAGAAACAACGGACAGAAAGGGCTATACGGTAATAGTCGTTGCAGAGGGTGCTTTATCAAACGAGGAAGCTTCCTTGTCAAAAAAGGAAAGAAAGAAGATTTTAAGAAAAACAGGTGGAGCATCCTTACTCCTTGCAAAAAAGCTGGAGGATTTCGGGCTTGACGGAATCCGAACAGTAAACATAGGTCACACCCAAAGGGGTGGCTCTCCTTGCCCCTACGACAGAATCATTGCAGGGCGGTTTGGTGCAAAGGCAGCACAGATGATAGTGGATAAGGATTTTGGAAAACTAGTTGTGATGAAAAATAATAAGATTACCGGAATACCTCTTGCCGAAACAGCAGGAAAGCTGAAAACCATAGAAAAAGAAAGCGAAATAATCAAGGAAGCAAGACTATTAGGAATATCCTTTGGAGAATAAATCGCCCCTATATATTTCAATCTTGTCATAAAGGTTGCTAATCTGCTTGACAAAGTGTTACAATAATTTTGCAAAATTTTTGTAAAATTTGTTCATAAGGGGTTATTTTATGGGTAAACACGGAACTGAAAAGGTAAAAATGAGTAGTAAGAAAAAGATTGTATTTATTTCAATTATTGTTGCGGTGGTTATAATTGCAGGCTTAGTGGTAAGCTATTTCCTATTTTTAAGGGATACAGGCTCAATAAGCGAAAGCCGTATAAAGGACGATATTGCAAATGCAAAGGGGATTTTGTCCCAGAAAATCGGGGACTATGAGCAACCCTTTGAGATTAAGGACCTCGCCTACACAACGGAAGAAAAGGACAATCAAACCAATGTAAGCGCCAAGGTGGATTTGGAAAATGAGGTTTATTCCATTGACGACCTTTCGGTAGCTTTGAATTACACAAAAGAAAAGGATGACTATAAGGTAACGACAGAATGTGATGTTGAGGGCAGAGTTCTTAAAGCTAAGGCGGGACTTCAGGAAAGCTATATTCTTAATGATATTCAAAGCGAGTACAAGTCTGCAAAACTAAAAAACAGAAAGACCGACCTTGAGGGCAACAAGGATGTAATCACCTTTAATGTTAAGGACTCCGATATGCAGGGTGTTGTAACAGCAACCTATAAATTTGACAACAAAAACGGTTGGAGTCTAAAGAAAATTGACGACAGCAAGTTGGATATTAAAAACGGAGAAACAAAAACCGTTGATGTTGACGGAGTTAAGTGCTACACAAATTCAGCGGTTAAAAACATTCTCTTGTTGGGAACAGATGCCGACAGCGGTCCAAGGCGCTCCGACTCAATGATTCTTGTATCAATAGACAGCAACAACAAGGAGATTAAGTTCAGCTCCTTTATGCGTGACACCTATGTTGACATTGACGGTTATG
>JAXESA010000063.1:0-12120 GCA_034116205.1 Ruminococcus sp.
TCCGTTGGCTGTTACGAAAGAACTCTTGCACTTCTCATCGAAAAGTATGCAGGTGCATTCCCACTTTGGCTTGCTCCTGTTCAGGTTAAGCTTCTTCCTATTGCCGACAGACACCTTGACTATATTTATGATGTAAAAAAGGCTCTTGAGGCTAAGGGTATGAGAGTAGAGGTTGACGACCGCTCCGAAAAAATCGGCTACAAAATCCGTTCTGCACAGCTTGAAAAGGTTCCTTATATGGTTCTTGGTGGTGACAAGGATATTGAAAATAACTGCATTTCTGTTCGCCACCGCAAGGAGGGCGACCTTGGTTCAATGACTGTTGAAAGATTCATTGAAAAAGCTGTTGAGGAAATCAATTCAAAAGAAATAAAGTAATTTGTTTTATGAGGTGAATATTTTTGCAGGATAAATCAAAAGCAAAGCACAGATACCACAAATCAAAGCCTGCCGGACTTTACACAAGCAACGACCGCCAGTATGTCTATGGTGACAACACACCACGCTCAAAGGGCAGAACTACAAAGGTACTGTTTGTTGTTTTGCCAATAGTTATGGTTGTTGTTCTTGTGGGAGGATTCCTTTTGGGTTATGTTATGTACCGTAACGAAACAAATAAGGAGGATAATTCTGTAAAGGCTAACGAGAGCTATATTTCTCCCGAACAGCAAAAGACACTTTACAGGATTGTAAGTGTTGCCGACCCTTTGGACCGTTCATTTGTACCGGATACAGCGGACTATAACGGTGTGCCTGTTAGCGAAATGGCTTTGTCACAGCTTGAAAACCTTGTTAATGCCGCCGCAAAAGAGGGAATAAGCCTTACAGTGAAAACAGGTTACGTGTCCTATGATGAACAGCACACTATGTACACAAATTATGTCAACGACCTGCTATCAACAGGAAAATATACACAGGTTAAGGCGGAATCGGTAGCAAACAGAAAAGTATGTGACAGCGGTAACAGCGAGCGACAGCTTGGACTTCTCATTGAATTTAACTGTGATAACAAGGAGAAATTTGACGAAACAGAGGAATTCAGATGGCTTGACAAGTGCGGTGCAGAGTATGGCTTTGTGCAAAGATATACCAAATTAAATGAGCAGAGAACTGCCATGGATAATGACTACACTCTTTGGAGATATATCGGCAGTGACAATGCCCTTCTTGCACGAAAGCTGGGACTTAGCTTTGACGAGCTTGTAGATTATCTTGAAAGCTGAAAGGCTTGTTAAAAAAAAATTTAAAAAATGCTTGCATTTTGCAAAATAATATTGTATAATCATCTATGTTATTTACGGTTTCAGCGAAAGAGGTGAAAAGAAATGAAGGAAAATATACATCCAGATTATAAGCAGACAACAATTACTTGTGCTTGTGGTAATGTAATCGAAACAGGTTCTACAAAGGAAAATATCCGTGTTGAAATTTGTTCAAAGTGCCACCCTTTCTTTACAGGTAAGCAGAAGCTCGTTGATACCGGCGGACGCGTTGATAGATTTAAGAAGCGTTTTGGTATGAAATAATTATGTAATTGTTGAGGCGGTACTTTGGTACCGCCTGTTTTTTTAAGGACTAATATGGGAGAATTCTACTTTACAACTAAAGAAGAAAATCAGGCTGAATTTATTGAAAAGCACAGCCGATTTATAGGTTACTGCAAACCGATAAAAACTGAACAGGAAGCAATAGATTTCATTAACGAAAAGCGAAAAAAGCACTACGACGCCACCCACAATGTGTATGCATACAGCCTTAGAGAGGGCTTTATTAAGCGATATTCCGACGACGGAGAGCCACAGGGTACTGCCGGTGTTCCCGTGCTGGATGTACTGAACAAGAACAGCGTTGTAGATTCCGTCATTGTGGTAACGAGGTATTTCGGCGGAATAATGCTGGGCGCAGGCGGTCTTGTAAGGGCATATAGTCACGGTGCAAAAATTGCCCTTGACGCTTCCCGTATTTTAAAGATGGAAAAATGCTTTAACTGTGAAATTAAGGCAAATTACGACCGCTACGGAAAACTTGCCTCATTAATTCCTGAATGTGGGGGCATAGTTGACCACACAGAATTTCTTGAAAATGTGGTTGTGAAATTCCACATTCCAACGGATAACCTTAGCTTTTTCAACAAAAAGCTTGCCGATGCAACAAACGGTCAGCTTGAAACTACTTTTATAGAGGAAAAATTTTACTCTTTTTAAGAATTGTTTTCATATTTTAAAAATTTTTTACCCGTAAGGGGAGGAATATTTTAATTTTTGTCGTATATAATAAGTGAACGACTGATTTAGTTTAAACGATCACAGCATTTTAAAAGGGAGGAAGTGATAGTTTGGTGTTGCCTGAAGATTTTTTGCAGGAGTTAAAAATGCGATGCGACTTGACGGATATTGCGTCAAGCTATATGACCCTGAAACGAAAGGGCAGGAATATGGTTGGTCTTTGTCCTTTTCACGGGGAAAAAACCCCTTCCTTTAATATATATACCGAGAACAACTCCTTTTACTGCTTTGGCTGTGGTGCAGGCGGAGATGTAATCACCTTTATTATGAAGATTGAAAATCTTGACTATATCGAGGCTGTGCGGTTTTTGGCTCAAAGAGCCGGAATGAATATGCCTGAAAACAGCTACGATGACTCTATGGTTCAGCTCAGAAAGCGAATTTTTGAAGCAAACCGTGAGTCGGCAAGGTTTTTCCACAAAATGCTGTACAGCAAAGAGGGACAGGCAGGGCTTGAGTACCTCCGCAAAAGAGGACTTAGTGAAAAGACAATCCGTCATTTTGGCTTGGGCTTTGCTCCCAACAGCAGATTTGCATTGTCTAACCATTTAAGGGATATGGGCTTTCGTGAAAACGAGCTTGTAAGCGCAAACCTTGTGTATAAAAACAAAAGCGGAAAGGGTACAAACGACAGGTTTTACAACCGTGTTATGTTCCCTATAATTGATGTAAGGGGTAATGTAATCGCTTTTGGCGGTCGTATTATGAATGACCAAAAGCCAAAGTACCTTAACACCAGCGACACCCCTGTTTTTAAGAAAAGTGCAAATTTGTTTTCACTTAATAACGCAAAAAAGACTGCCGACAGAACACTAATCCTGTGTGAGGGATATATGGATGTAATCTCTGTAAATCAGGCAGGCTTTGAAAATGCTGTTGCCACCCTTGGTACAGCGTTGACAACTGAACAGGCAGTGCTTATGAAGCGCTTTGCCGACCAGGTTATTATTTGTTACGATGCCGACGAGGCAGGTCAAAAGGCAACCCAAAGGGCCATCGACATTTTGAGAAAAGCAGGTCTTAACATAAGGGTGTTAACAGTTCCCGATGGGAAGGACCCGGATGAGTTTATTAAAAAACATGGGGAGAACGGTGCAGCCGCCTTTTATAATCTTGTAAACGGTAGTTCAAACGACACCGAGTACAGACTTTCTAAGGTGAGGGCAAAATATGACCTAAAGATACCAAGCCAAAGGGTTCAGTATCTTGACGAGGCTGTAAAGGTGCTGTCCTCCATTGATGACGGAATTGAGCAGGATGTGTATGCCTCACGACTTGCGGAGGAAACCGGTGTTCAAAGGGAAACCATAATGACCGAGCTGAAAAGGCACAACAGTCAGCGCCGGCGCAGTTATCAGAAAAAGGAATTCAGGAAGTTTCAGACAGCCCTTACAGGACAGGATGACAAAATCAACACACAGCATAAGGATGAACCACGGGCAACAAGGGCAGAGGAAATGCTTATTTCCCACCTTATAAACCACCCCGACCTTGGACCTTACATTTCGTCAAAAATTGCTGTTGGGGAGTTTGTTACAGACTTTAACAGAAAGCTTTTTCAGTATGTTATTGAAAAGATAAATATGGGGTACGAACCGCTGAACACCATTAATCAGGATTTTACACAGGATGAAATTTCCAAAATCTACGGTATTATTCAGCGTACCATAAAGGTTAATCCAACCCAGCCCATGATTGATGAATACATCAATATCATACTGGAAGAAAAACATAAAATGAAAAAAGAGGACATCGCTAATGCCTCAGTTGAGGAGATTAACGATTACATAAAAAAACTTAGAGAGAAGAAAGAATAGGAGATTTTTTATGAGTGGACAGGTTGATAAAAAAGCATTAGTCAAAGATATAATCGAGCAGGGTAAGGCTAAGGGTAAGCTCTCCAACCAGGACATCCTTGACGCTATCGGCGAGGTTGAGTTTACACCGGAACAGCTTGAAAAGCTATATGACTCTCTTGAGCAGAACGGTGTGGAGATTATTGAAGATGCGGATATGGATTTGACCGATATCGAAATAGTTGTCGAAAAATCCCCAAAGGGCGGGGATGCGTCAGCCGAAAAAGTTGCCATTGACGACCCTGTTAAGGTTTATTTAAAGGAAATTGGACGTGTTCCCCTGCTTACCCCCGAGGAAGAAATCGAACTTGCCATCAAAATTGCCGACGGTGACGCCGAAGCAAAAAAGCGTCTTTGCCAGGCTAACTTAAGACTTGTTGTTTCAATAGCAAAAAGATACCTTGGTAGAGGTATGCTGTTCCTTGACCTTATTCAAGAGGGTAACTTAGGTCTTTTGAAGGCTGTTGACAAGTTTGACTATACAAAGGGATTTAAGTTCTCAACATATGCAACTTGGTGGATTAGACAGGCTATTACAAGAGCCATTGCCGACCAGGGCAGAACAATCCGTATTCCTGTTCATATGGTTGAAACTATTAATAAGGTAAAGAAAATTTCTTCTCAGCTCCTCCACCAGAACGGTCACGAGCCAACTGCTGACGAAATTGCAGAAGAGCTTGATATGCCTGTTGACAAGGTAAGGGACATTATGCGTGTTGCACAGGAGCCTGTTTCCCTTGAAACACCTATCGGCGAAGAGGAGGACTCTCACCTTGGGGACTTTATTCCGGATGATGATGCCCCGGCACCTGCTGACGCAGCATCACACACACTTTTAAGGGAACAGCTTAACGAAGTGCTTGATACCCTCACACCAAGGGAAGAGAAGGTTCTTCGCCTTCGCTTTGGTCTTGAGGATGGCAGAAGCCGTACCCTTGAAGAGGTTGGTAAGGAATTCAAGGTTACTCGTGAGCGTATCCGTCAGATTGAGGCTAAGGCTCTCAGAAAGCTTAGACACCCATCAAGAAGTAAAATTCTTAAGGATTATCTTGATTAATTTTTTGAAAGATTTTCCGTTACATAATGGCGGAAAAACAGAAATCTCTATCTAATAGGTATAAATACACCTCCTTTGTCAAAGATAGATAAAGGAGGTTTTATTTATGTGTATTTTAATTGAAGATATAAAGGGCAGGCAGGTGCTTGACTCAAGGGGCAACCCCACAGTTGAGGCAACAGTCACCCTTAACGACGGAACAGTACAGTCTGCTATTGTACCAAGCGGAGCGTCAACAGGTGCCTTTGAGGCTGTTGAACTTCGTGACAACGACAAGGAGTATGGCGGAAAGTCAGTATGTAGTGCTGTTAGGAACATCAACGAAACAATAGCCCATCACCTTGTGGGAACAAGCCCATATCAACAGCGCTTGCTGGACAGAATGATGTGCGACCTGGACGGAACAGACAACAAAAGCAACCTTGGTGCAAATGCCATTCTTGCAGTTTCAATTGCAGTAGCCAAGGCATCAGCTTTTTCTCTGGACTTACCCCTTTATCGCTATTTGGGTGGAACAAATGGTCACAGATTGCCCTGTCCTATGATGAATATTCTCAACGGTGGTGCTCACTCCGACAACAATGTTGATATTCAGGAATTTATGATTATGCCTGTGGGTGCAAGGTGCTTTCGTGACGGACTAAGACAATGCACCGAGATTTACCACGCACTGAAATCCTCACTAAAGGAGAAAGGCTTGTCAACAGCGGTTGGTGACGAGGGTGGCTTTGCCCCCGACCTAAAAAGTGATGAAGAGGCAATTGAATTTATTATCAAAGCAATTGAAAAAGCAGGCTACACCACCGAAAATACAAAACTTGCCCTTGATATTGCATCCTCAGAATGGTACGCAGAGGGTATGTATAATCTACCGAAAAGAAAAATCACAATGACTACCCAGTTGCTTGTTGATTACCTTGAAAAGCTGACAAAAACCTACCCTGTCATTTCAATAGAGGACGGACTTTCCGAATATGATTGGGAGGGTTGGCAGGAGCTTACAAAAAGACTTAGCCACATTCAGCTTGTAGGAGACGATTTGTTTGTAACAAATGTTTCAAGGCTGAAAAAGGGCATAGATATGGGCGCCGGTAATTCTATCCTTGTAAAGATGAATCAGATTGGTACCCTTACAGAAACCTTTGACGCAATAGAAATGGCACACAAGGCAAACTACACAGCAGTTATTTCTCACCGTAGCGGAGAGAGTGAGGACACCACTATTGCAGATATTGCAGTTGCCACAAATTCCGGTCAAATCAAAACAGGTGCCCCTTGCAGAAGTGAAAGAACAGCAAAGTACAACAGACTCTTGCGTATTGAACAGGAGCTTACAGGAGTTACAAGCTATGGCTGTACAAGGTGCGGAATGCATAATTAATAATGCATAATTCATAATGCATAATTCGGAATTCGGAATGATATAATTCCTCCCCCTGTCATTCCAAGTTCGCCCCTTGTCATTCCGAGCCACAACACTGTCATTCCGAGCTTGTCGAGGAATCCCCTTCCTCTACCACTTATTATTTTAGAAAAATCATACTTTCATATTGTGATTTATTCAGTGTTTCTTAACAATTATTACATTATTGAAAAAATAATACTGTCAAATTGCCTATATTTTGGCCTGATTTTTCTACACCTAAACCGTCTGGAAAGACGGTTTATTTCTTTTTTGGAAAAAATATAATATTTATTTTTGGTAAAATTAATCAAAGGAATACTGTACAATTTTGTTGTGCACTTGTACCTGTGATATTAAATAAAGCCTGGGAGGATTATTGTTATATGAAGCGTTTAATTTCCTGGGTTTTAGCGAGTATATTGATGTTAGGAATGACTATTTTGGATTTTAGTGCAGAAAAAACTGTGGATTACTCCGCATATGCCGCTAAGCTTGACAATTTTGCATATGACGGTGATGATTTGGGTGCTGTTTGGAGTAAGGATAGTACCACCTTCAAGGTGTGGTCACCGACAGCCTCAGCTGTTAAGGTAAGACTGTACAAGCATGGTTCAAAATCGGAAAGCAAGGATGGATTTTACAAGGAACAGGCCCTTTCCTTTGACAAACCAACAGGTGTTTGGTCTGTTACAATAAAGGGAGATTTAAAGAATAAATACTACACCTATGTTGTAACCAACCATGGCAAAGAACACGAGGTTGTTGACATTTACGCAAAGGCTGTTGGCGCCAACGGAAAAAGAGGTATGATTGTTGACCTTAGGTCAACCGACCCTGATGGTTGGGATAAGGATACCCACAAAACCGTTGCAAATCAGACCGATGCAGTTGTGTGGGAGGTTTCTGTAAAGGACTTTTCCTATGCCGAAAATTCCGGTGTCAGCAAGGAAAACCGAGGAAAATTCCTTGCATTTACCGAAGATGGAACTGTCGTTAACGGTATCAGCGGAAATTCCCCAACCTGTATTTCTTATCTGAAAAAGCTTGGGGTTAATTATGTTCAGATTAATCCGTTCTATGACTTTGGCTCTGTTGACGAAACAGGAAGTGACGACCAGTACAACTGGGGTTACGACCCTGTGAACTACAATGTTCCCGAGGGTTCCTATTCCACAGACCCTTACAACGGTAACACAAGAATCAACGAATGTAAGCAGATGATTAAAGCCCTCCACGACGCAGGGATAGGCGTTATTATGGATGTGGTTTACAACCACACCTACACAGGGGAGGACAGCTACTTTAACAGAACTGTTCCTAATTATTATTACAGAATGAACAGCGACGGAACTTTCTCCAATGGCTCAGGATGTGGCAACGACACAGCCTCTGAGCATAAGATGTTCCGCAAATTTATGATAGATTCAATTACCTATTGGGCAAAGGAATACCACATTGACGGTTTCCGTTTTGACCTTATGGGACTTCACGATTGTGAAACAATGAATCAGATAAGGGCGTCCCTTGACACAATTGACCCCCGGATAATTATGTATGGTGAAGCCTGGAATATGAGTACTGCCTGCGACAGCGGAACAGTTCTTGCAAACCAGGATAATATGGGTTCTCTTGACGACCGCATCGGTGCATTTGACGACACAATCCGTGATGCACTTAAGGGCAACACCTTTGATGCAATGGATAAAGGTTTTCTTGCCGCCGGTAAAAAAACCGGAGATTTAAAGGCAGGCATTGAGGGTGAGAGCAACTTTGGTTGGGCAAAATCCCCAAACCAGACGGTTTCCTACTCCAGCTGTCACGATAACTATACTTTGTACGACAAGCTGGTAAGCTCTGTTTATCCCGACAGCAAGGATTACAGAAAGCGACGTGCAGATCTTGTTCAAATGACAAAGCTTAATTCAGTTGCAATCTTTGCTTCCCAGGGTATGACCTTCTTCCTTGCAGGAGAGGAATTCTGCCGAAGCAAAGACGGTGACGAAAACAGCTATAAATCCGATGTTAAGATAAATATGATTGACTGGAGCGCAGTTGATGATTATTGCGATGTTGTTGCATACTACAAGGGTATGATTGACATTCGCAACAAGTTTAAGGCGTTCCGTGACCCAACAACAAAAACTGCTAAAAGCATTAATTACCTTGATACCCATGACGGTGTGGTTGCATTTTCTGTAAAAGGCCTTGAGGGTGATAGCTTTAAAAACGCTGTTGTTGTGCTCAACGGTAACACAGAGGATAGTACCACAGTAAAACTTGACGACAAAAGTCTGCCTGAGGACTGGGTGATGATTGCCAATGACGAAACAGCAGGTCTGAGAAATCTTGGCGAGGTTAGCGGAAGTGTTGACGCAAAGCCAAGTTCTGCTGTTATACTTGTAGATAAGGAAAGCTACGAAAAATCTTGCAAAAGCACAAAGGGTGCGGTTGTAGTTGACTACATTGACGATGAATCCGGCGAAAAGGTTATGACCGAAATCGTTGAGGGTAAAATCGGTGAAAAGTACAGCATAAGCCCGGGTAACGAAGTGCTAAAAAAGTACAAAATTCTTGATAAAGAGGATACAACAGGTACTTTTGATGAAGGAAACAGCCATGCGACCTTTAAGGTTGAGGCTTATGAGGGTACTGTAAGCTCTGTTACCATAAGATATGTGGATTCACAGACCGAAAAGGAAATTGCACCAAGCAAGGTTCTGACAAACCATTCGGGACAGCAGTATTTTACTGAGGAAATTCCGGCTGTTAAGGGCTATACCCTAGATACAGATGCACTGCCGGAGAACGGTGCAGGACTTTTTGCCGAGGGCGACAAGGTGGTAACCTATAAATATACCAAGGCAAAGACAAAGAAGTGTCAGGTAAATGTAATATATATGGATTCCGACGGTAATGTGATGGACATTGAACTCCTTGAGGGCAATTCAGGAGAGGCCTACGCCACTAAGGAAAAGGAATACGAAAACCTTTCCTTAGTTTCTGCCCCAAAGAACTCAAAGGGTAAATTTACCAAGGTACAGCAAACCGTAATTTATAATTATTTGTTAGATGACAACACCACCAAAATCGTTGTTGTTTCAATAATTCTTGCACTGGGAGCAATACTCGCCGGTGCAGGTATTTATCTAAAGGCTCGCTCATCTATTAGAAAAAAGAGGAGAGAGAGCATTGAAATTCAGAAATAATATTCTTTTAAAGAATAAAAATCAAGGAGGCATTTATGAAACTTAGAAGAATTATTTCAATTATTCTTGCGATTATGATGGTTGCAACCATCATTCCTTTTGCAACTATTTCTTCATCTGCAGCCGCTAACAAGTACGAAACTGCAGCTCATGAAATTGACAGCAAATATCGCTACGACCAAACAGACCTTGGTGCAACATATACACCTGAAAAAACCACCTTTAAGGTGTGGGCACCAACTGCAACAAAATGTGTACTTAACCTTTATACAAAAGGCTCAGACGAAGAAGAGGGTGCTGATGAGTTAGGTCAGTACGAGATGGACTATGACGAAACAACAGGTGTTTGGTCAACATTTGTTGAGGGCGACCAGAAGAATGTTTACTACACCTATTCCGTAACTGCAAAGAGTATTGCTTCTAATACAGTTACAACAAAGGAAACGGCGGATGTTTATTCCGTTGCAACAGGTGTAAACGGACAGCGTTCAATGGTATGTGACCTTGACTCCACCGACCCTGAGGGCTGGGAAAATGATAAGCATGTTATCACAGAAGACCAGTCTGATGCTTCAATTTGGGAAATCCATGTAAAAGACTTTTCTTACGCTGAAAACTCAGGTGTTTCTAAAGCG
Organism: Ruminococcus sp.; assembly: GCA_034116205.1. Classification (GTDB taxonomy): domain Bacteria; phylum Bacillota; class Clostridia; order Oscillospirales; family Acutalibacteraceae; genus Ruminococcoides. The sequence goes on from JAXESA010000063.1 coordinate 10,445, forward strand.
AACCGTGGTAAGTTCCTTGCTTTCACAGAAACAGGTACAACGCTTAACGGCGAGGGCGATGTTTCAACCTGTATCGACTACCTCAAGGAGTTAGGCGTTACATATGTTCAGATTAACCCATTCTATGACTTCGGTTCAGTTGACGAATCCGGCTCTGACAACCAGTTTAACTGGGGTTATGACCCAATGAACTACAATGTTCCCGAGGGTTCATATTCAACTAACCCATATGACGGTAATGTTAGAGTTAAAGAATGTAAACAGATGATTCAGGCACTCCATAATGCCGGCATCGGTGTAATTATGGATGTTGTTTACAACCATACATACAATACAAGCACATCTTTCCAGGCTTGTGTTCCTGATTATTATTACAGAAAGACAGCCGCTGGCTCATTCTCAAGTGGTTCAGGCTGCGGCAACGATACAGCTTCCGAAAGAGCAATGTTCCGTAACTTTATGGTTCAGTCCACAAAGTATTGGGCAGAGGAATACCATATTGACGGTTTCCGTTTTGACCTTATGGGACTTCACGACAACGCAACAATGAACGCTATCCGTGAGAGCCTTGACACTGTTGACGGAGGAATACTTATGTACGGTGAAGGCTGGAGTATGTCCTCAACTCACGACGAGGTTGACTGCGACGGTAATGAAGTTGTAATGTGTAACCAGACCTCCACAAAGCTTATCGACCCAAGAATCGGTATGTTTAACGACCAGTTCAGAGACAGTATGAAGGGTAGCTTTTCATCCGTTACTGCAAAGGGCTATATTCAGGGTAACATTGTTGGTAACAGTAAGGGCGTTAAGTACGGTCTTAGGGCCAACGCTGTTGGCGGTTCCTGTAACTGGAAGGCCATGAATCCGGGACAGTGCGTAAATTATATGTCCTGTCACGATAACAACACCCTTTATGACAAGCTGGGTGCATCTGTAAACGGTAGCAATGTTGTTTACAGACAGAGGGATGACAAGCTCATTCACCTCAACAAATTTGCCGAAACAATTGCCGCTACTTCCCAGGGTATGCACTTTATGCTTGCCGGTGAAGAGATGGCTCGTTCCAAAGACGGTGACGACAACTCCTATAAGTCTTCTCCAACTATAAATATGATTGACTGGGAAGACATTGTTAAAAATGCTGACCTTGTATCATATTACAGAGGTATGATGGATATCCGTAAGGCATTCTCACCATTCACAACAGACGATGTAGAAGTTTCTAAGAACCAGTACAAGATTAGTAGTGCATTGACTACTGACGACAGAGCATTCGCTTTCACAATTTCCAACACCGTTGAAGGTGAATGGAACAAGGTTGCACTTCTTGCAAACAGCAGTACAACAAGCGCAGCTGATGTTGACCTTAGCTTTGACTCACGTGTAAAGGACAGCACAGAGTGGGTTGTTGTTGCCAACACAGAAGAAGCAGGACTTTCTGCTATAGATGTAGTAAAGGGCAAGACTATCACAGTTCCTGCTTCCTCAGCAATGGTTCTTGTTGAAAAGAGCACATTTGATGCCTGCAACATCACAACAAATTCTTCTAAGATTACAGTTGTCAGCAAAAATATTGAAACCGGCGAAATTATGTCCAAGCGTGTACTTTACGGTAAGGCAGGCGACAAATACAAGGTTGCTCCTAACTCGGAATATGACCTTGAGTATGTTCT
>JAXESA010000064.1:0-3238 GCA_034116205.1 Ruminococcus sp.
AAAACACATTGGAAAAGTATGGTTTTTCTATGGAAGGCGTTTACGGTGACCTATCGTATTCATCCCCTAAGGATGACGAAGAACGAGTTATTATAGTTGCAAGGAAGGTTTGATAAATGGACAAAATTACCAGATGTATTACCCATGACGGTGCTGTTATGGTTGCCGCCATTGATTCCACCGAAACTGTTTTTACTGCACAAAAAATACACAACACCACGCCTGTTGCCACAGCCGCCCTTGGCAGACTGCTTTCGGCAACCTCCATAATGGGAGCAATGCTGAAAAACCCAAAGGCAACAATCAATCTACAAGTTGCCGGTGATGGTGAGCTGGGTATTGTTACTGCAGTTGCAAACAGCAAAGGTCATGTTAAGGGATATGTGGGAAACCCAAACTGCACAACAGAGTATTACGAAAACGGACATCTCAATGTTGGCAAAGCAGTTGGAAAGGGAATCCTTAATGTTATGCGTGACGAGGGAAGTGGCGAGCCATATATCGGAAAAGTTCCCCTTGTAAGCGGAGAGATTGCCGAGGATATTGCCAGCTACTATGCAACAAGTGAACAGATACCAACTGTGTGCGCCCTTGGTGTTCTCCTTGACAAAAGCGGTATGGTGCTGGCTTCGGGAGGAGTGCTTTTGCAGATGCTACCCGGTGCATTTGAAAGCGACATTGACAAAATTGAGGAAAATCTCAAAACCGTACCAAGTGTTACAAGGATGCTTGCTGACGGACTTACCCCTGTTGAAATGGCAGAAAAATTTTTAAAGGGCTATAAGGTTGATGTCCTTGATGAATTTGATGTTGGTTACTACTGCACCTGCAGTAAGGAAAAAATCGAAAACATTATTGCCGGAATGCCACGGGAGGAAATACTTTCTCTCCCCGATGAAAACGGTGTTGTAAAAGCCGGATGTCAATTCTGCAACAAGGAATACACCTTTACCCGGGATGACCTTAAAAAGCTAATTGAAAAAAATAATAATTAATTTTATCAGAATAAATATATGAAAGAGGTTCAAATTATGAAGAAAATTATCAGCATTTTACTGGTAACAATACTCTGCTCAGCTATGGCATTGTCAACAGTTATCACTACATCCGCCGCCTTTAATCAGGAGGCAAAGCCTAAAATGGGCGATACAGTTGCAGTTTTACATACAAACTATGGTGACATAGCAATATCATTTTTCCCCAAGTATGCACCAAAGGGTGTTGAAAACTTCCAAACCCTTGCAAAGGACGGAAAATACAACAACACTATCTTCCACCGCATTATCAAAGGCTTTATGATTCAGGGTGGCGACTTTACAAACGGTGACGGTACCGGCGGTGAATCCTGCTGGGGTAAGCCTTTCAAAAACGAATGTGTTGACGAGCTTTCAAACATTCGTGGTTCAGTTGCCTATGCAAACTCAGGTGCAGACACAAACGGAAGTCAGTTCTACATTAACTCCGTTGACAACAGCGCAAGTCTTGACAACGGATACACAGTATTCGGACAGGTTTTTGCAGGAATGGATGTAGTTGATTTGATTTCCGACTGTGAAAAGACATACGGAAGTGACGGTAACGAAAGTTCTCCTGTAAATACAGTCGAGCTTAAGAGTGTTGATATTGAAAAATATACAACAGGTATGGAGGACGACCTTGCCCAGGCAACAGACCCTTATGAGGGACAAAAGTCAACAAGCGCCGAAAGCGCAACTTCTGCCGAAAAAGACACAAAAGATTCATCTGATGATGAACCGTTTAACTTTATTCCAATCATTGTAACTGTGGGTGTGCTTGCAGTAATCTTTGCCTGCTTTGCTATTCCTTACGGAATTCAGGATAAGAAAAAGAAGAAGGCAAAGGCAGAGGCAAAGGCAAAAATGAAGGCACACCCTGACTACAAGAAGAAAAAATCAACTAAAAAGAGAAAATAAGAGGATAAAAAATGACAGAGAAACCTATAATTGCAATAATGTACGATTTTGACAAAACATTATGCACCAAGGATATGCAGGACTACGCTTTTATCCCATCCCTCAATATGACTCCAAAGGAATTTTGGGGCAAGGCAAATGATGTTGGCACATCCTTACATATGGACTCTGTGCTGGCTTATATGTACACAATGCTCCTTGAAAGCCGAGAAAAAAATCTCCCCCTTACAAGAAAAAGCCTTACCGAAAAGGGAAATAAAATAGAATTTTTCCCGGGTGTAAAGGAGTGGTTCCAAAGGATTAACCGATTTGGAGAAGAAAACGGTGTAGTTGTGGAGCATTATGTGATTTCCTCGGGACTAAAAGAGATTATTGAGGGAACTGCTATAAGCAATGAATTTAAAGAAATATACGGATGTGAGTTTGTTTACGGTGATGACGGAGTTGCAGTTTTCCCAAAAACTGCTGTAAACTACACCAACAAAACCCAGTTTGTATATCGCATTAACAAGGGTGTGCTGGATGTAGCTAACGACGAGGATTTGAACAAGTCTATGCCCGACGACAGCAAGAGAATACCATTTTGCAATATGATATACATAGGTGACGGACTCTCTGATGTTCCCTGTATGAAGATGATGAAATCTTACGGAGGAGTTTCAATAGCTGTTTATCAGGGTGATGTTACAGTAAAGGTTATGGACTTGCTTTTAAAGGACAGAGTGGACTACATCTACCCTGCCGACTATTCGGAAAACAGCGGTCTTGACCACACAGTTAAAAACATCATAAGAAAAATGGCGGTAAGCGAAAAACTATATATTGAAAACTTCAACCAAAAGAAAGGCAAGTTCAAATAGTCTTTACAAAACTTATTGATAGGTGCTGTTACAGTTATTATTCTGTGATAGCACCTATTCTCTTTTGCTCATATTTTATTCATAAATAGTTAATTTTTTTTGATAATATTGCACATATCTTTCGACTGAATTTAGTCATTCTAAATATATACTTTTGGTGGGTAAATATGGTATAATACTACCGATAACAAGAAAAATACTGCGTAAATCGTTTGCACACTTTGTATAGTCAGTTTCTTGTCAGGTTGAACAAATAAAAATGCTGTGATTTGGGCAAGCTGGCAGAAAACTCACGAGCAAAATGTACAAATATCTTTAGTGTGGTTTATTAGGTATTTTTCAAAAATTGTGTTATTAATAAATTTTATTGAAAGGAAGAACACAAATGGCAAAACTAAACAAGTTCCTTAGTATTGTGCTTTGCTTAACAATGCTGACCAGTAC
>JAXESA010000065.1:0-10805 GCA_034116205.1 Ruminococcus sp.
ACGCACTTGACGGATATATGTTTGCCGGTTGGTACAGTGACGCACAGTTAACTGAAAAGGTTTATGACAATACTCCTTACACATTCACAGTATCAGGTGATACATCACTCTATGCAAAGTTCGTAATTTCAAAGGGTACTGAAGTTGATAACATATTTGCTGTATATAAATCAGGAAATAATAACCCAGGTACTTGGACTGATTACTATAAGGTTTATACAGTACCAAACGGTTCTTATAAAAATTCCGGTTATACCCATATGTTTGACATTAACTTAGCAAATGTAGAAGCAAACAAGGAATTCTACTTTGCTATATCAAGTACAAAGGATAAAACAGGAATGTATTGGCAGAATAAGAGTACTGATATTGTAAGAGTTGCAAAGGAAGACCCTGACGGATTCCTTGATATGGCTACATATCAGCACTATAACCTTGACGGTACTAATTTCTACTTTGGTAAGATTAAGGTAACTCCTCAGAATTTGCTTTCATTAACAGGTGTAACAGTTTATGTTAAGGCATCAGGTACAGACGCTGGTCAGTATCTTGTAGTACCAAAGGGCAAAACAAAGCCTGCCGATACAGTTACAATCTATGCAAAGAACGGTACTCTAAATACAACATCTGCATACGGTACAACAACTGTTACAGGTATAAACGATGAATTAAAGGATTTTGCATCCATTAGTACTCCTTACAGCACATACTATGGCCTTGCAGGTGACAGAATCATTGCCCAGACAGAGGTTAACGCAACTCAGGCAGGTTATGGTTGGTATGTTTATGCCTATGTAATCAACGGTGTTGAGTATCTCGCAACAAAGGTTGACGGTACTGATTCAACCTACCAGATGGACACACCATATATTGTTCAGGAAGGTCAGGATGTTGAAATCACACCAATTTACCTGAATGCAAACATCGAAAAAGAAGACGGTTATGTAACACTGTATGTTGACCCGAACGACCTTGGCGACCATTGGGGCAACACAATCTCTGTTTACTCTTATTATTATGTTGGCGCAAGCACAGAGAATGCTAAGCAAATGAACAGTGCTTACCCGGGCGAACCAATGATGCTTGAATCCACAGGTTTATATAAGGCATTTATTCCTAAGGATGCTTGGGAAGTTAATGATAAGGATGTATTTGCAAAGGTCGCAAATTGCCCGGTTTCCGGTCTTACATTGAATAACTATATGGAGCGTGAAACTGTTCACCAGAATTTCTTGAACGCTGATCAGAAGAAGAACTATCAGACCTACGACTATGATGACTTTAAGATTATTGCAGCAGCAGGCTACGATACTGTTAAGTTCGATGTAAAGTACAGAACAACAACTACTAACCCTACTAACCAAAGTACCCTTCTTGCTAATAAAAATAATCATCCTGGTAAGGACGATACAACCTTTAATTTATCTGATTACACAGACGAATGGGAAGACCTTACAGACATTGACGGAAACCTTGCAAGTATTGTAGGCTTTACAAATAATTCTGTTCCATCAGGTGTACCATTTGATACTACTGAAGAAAACAAGCTCTACATCGTTTCTACCGGTAACCAGAACACCTCAATGGGTGAATGGTCAACTGTATGGTATGTATATGACCATAGCGGTACCTATATTACTCAGGGACTCCCATCTGACTTTATCCCAAGATACACAGTTGGTGCAGATGGTAAACAGACAATTAAGGATCCGACAGAACAAACAGCTGCATATAAGGCTATATATGATGCCGGTAAACAATACACATCAGCATATATTGCCTATGAATCAGAACAGGATGCTTCAACTTCTTCAAATTCAGGTAACAGTGGTACTCGTCTTGACGGTCGTTGGTACTATGCTCGTTCTGATGCAGAGCTTTCAGTAACAACTCATGTTCTCTATACTGATACTAACGAAAGTGCAACAAAATGGTCCGAAGATACTTATAACTCTGATTTAACCGGTGCATACACAGGTGCTCTTGCAACTGTTGAAGATGTAAGAGATAAAACTGTTAGCCGTAATACAAGCGTTACAATTTCTGCTTCTCCTTCATCAAAGGGTAATTCTAAATATACTTACAAATTTGTAGGTTGGGCAACTAATGTTACAAAGAATGATGATGGAACTTATACTCCGACAAAGAGTACAACCCTTGTTGATTCAACAAGCATATTCTCTGTTGTTTCTGATACAGATGTCTATGCTCTCTATGTTCCTGTTGGTGAGGGTTACCTTGTTGTCAATCACTCCGCTTATTCTACAGTAAATTCCGGCGCTAACGGTGGTACAGGTAGATACTTTGTACAGGCAGTGGTAAAACATAACGATAACACTACCAACACATACTATGCTCAGAACGGTGTTACAGTTCCTATAACAAGTGATGATCAGAAAGTTGATGTTACACTTTATACTGTATCCACCAACGGTTGTTCTTATGTTGGCTCTTATGTTTATAACGGATTAACTCAAGGATACAATGATATTACCTTAAAAGGTGATAATTCTTATGTTGGAAAGGTTAACCCGGCATCAGCACCTGCTACTGCAACTCATACTATTAAGAAAGCTCAACTCTTCAATGGTGCAAATCAATTAACTAAAAAGCTGGATTACTATTCTGACTTAAAGACAAACACTATCACAGTAAAACTTAATTACTATGACAGAAAGCTTGTAAACGGTAGTCCTGCCGATATTAGCGATAAAGAAACAACATATACCTACAAGCCTGCAACATATCCTTCTTCTGTATATGAAAAGAATGCTCAAGGCGAGTTAGTTCTCAAACTTTCAAATCTTATCACTTATACAGTAAGTAATGCAGTTAAGCCTGACAATGCTCTTGATGATTACTACTATTGGACATCACAGTCTGAAGCAGTAACTGCAATGAGCGGTATGTATAACTATCATACAGGAAAAACTTATGGTGAGACCCCTTATCATACAGACCATTATGGTAATGTTCAGAACACTGGTGACAAGTGGGTAACTTACTATAAGGCTGATGGAACAGAAATTGCTGAAGGTAATGCAACAGCAGAAAATGTTTCAACAATTTCAATCTGGTACTTCAATACTCCTAAGAAGTATAGCTACACAATGAGTCTTGCAACCGATTCTACTGACCTTGCAAAGAACGCTTCCGGTACATACTACTACGGTACAAAGGAAGTTACGGGTACTAAGGAGTTGTTATACAACCAGCGTCTTGGTGGCGAAGATAAGACTCTAACAGGTAATGAGGCTTCCAAGTATCTACAGGCTTACGGAGTTACAAAAGGTTATGTTGATATAATCACAGATACAGTACAAAACCTTGAGGTAACAGAACAAGACGCTCAGGGAAAAAATGTTACAAAGGCTCTCAAGTTCGTTGGTTGGGCAACTGATACAGAAGGCAAGAACATAGTTTCTACTAACTATAAGTATGGCTTGAGAATTACCGGTAATGTTAAGGTTTATGCTATTTACGGTGAAACTGAGCTTAACCATCCCGGCGTAAATGTTCAGGGTATTAAGCCGGAGCAGTACTTCGATGAGAAGAATGTTTCTAAGACCCGTATCTCCACAACCTTTACTCCTTATAACTGTTTAGATAATGATCCTAATATTGCAAATATCGGTATTGTTTATCTCAGAGTAGCTAACAGCACTACCGAAAAGGCGTTGGAAAACATTTCTGATGAAGACCTTAAAACATTAAGATATAATATTGCCAAGGTTGTTTCTAAGGCAGAATATTCTTCATTCAAGAGTGGTACTCTTGATTCTGCGGCAAGTACAACAATTGTTAACCTGTCCGGTAGTACAGCAAGTGGCTTTAAGTATAAGGTTGTAGATCAGATTAATACAGGCGATTCTGATAAACAGGCAGTTCTTTCAAATAAGAATACAGGTCAGATCACCCAGATCTTCTCAACTTCTGTAATTAAGGGCTACACATACTACACATTTGCAACTATGGGTTATAAGAATTATCCAGATGATTCAACTGATGATTCCGTTTATGCAGATACAACTGATCCAAATAATGTTGTTACTTACATCACAAGTGATAACTTTGCAAAGTTTGAATTTAACTCAAACGGAGTATGTGTTACAGAATTTTAATTAACTGATTAGGCAACACATAGCACCTTGGTGTTATGTGTTGCCCATATAGGAGAGATTTATGAAATTTCTAAAGAAAAATCTTTCACTTCTTTTAGTACTTTTACTGTTATTTTCTATTGCTTATTTAAATGTAAGTGCAAAAACAACTTATAATGATTTTGTTATAGATTTTGATACTTCTTCCAAGTATCTAAGAATATGTGAATATAACGGTAGCGAAGAGAATGTTGTAATTCCTGATTCAATTTCAGGATATAATGTGCATTATATTGATGATGATGCTTTTATTGATAACAGCACATTAGTAAATATCAAACTTCCTTACTATCTAACCAGTATTGGTGCATATGCTTTTTACAATTGTAATGCTCTTAGTGCAGTTGAAATTCCTTCTTTTGTTACATATATAGGCGAGAAGGCATTTGCCAACTGTTCCTCTCTTTCAAAAGTTGTAATTAATAGCAAAATAACGTATCTTAATAGCTCTGTTTTTGAAAATTGTACTTCACTTACTAATGTTACATTGCCAAATACTTTGACTAACATTAGTTCTAATGCATTTAAGAATTGTAGCAGTTTAAGATTAATTTCAATACCTGATTCAGTTACTTCGATTGACAGCAACGCTTTTTCCGGATGTAATGAGAACCTTTGTGTAATCGCTTCCGAAGATTCATACGCTGCTGGTTTCTGTGCAGAAAACAATATTAATTGCGTATCCTCAATTAAATACGGTGATATTAACGACGATGGTAAAATAAATGTTAAGGATGTCACCTATTTACAAAAGCATCTTGCAGGATTTGAGGATTATAAAATTGTGGATGGCTCAAGAGCCTTCTATGCTGCCGATGTAAATGGTAACGGCGATCTTGAAATTACAGATTGTACTACAATTATGAAATATGCTGTTCGTGCAATAGACAAATTTCCGGTTGAACAATAATTTATGCCCTCCTTTGGAGGGCATTTTTACTGCTTGATTTATTACTTCATTTCTCGTATAATAGTAATGATAATGGGGGAGGGATGTCTTTTGTTATGTAAATTTGCAGAATTTTATGTGAAGTGCAACCCAAAGTTCTCCTACACAGCTGATATGATTGAAAAATTCAGGTGTGGGGAAGATGTTGACCCCTCAAAAATTATTACTATCGGTGAAAATGTAACACTGGAGGATTGCGAGCGTTACCACAAAAAGTATCCTAATGTTCCTGTTGACGAGGCAGAGCATATTTTCCTTGCCGATGAACTTTTCAGAAAAATACTTTCCCATAAAAGTATTATGTTACATTCCTCAGCCGTAAAGTATAAAGGAAAGTGCTATCTGTTTTCAGCCCCCTCCGGCACAGGAAAGTCAACTCACACCCGTATTTGGGAAAAGCTTTATGGTAATGATGTAAAAATAATCAATGACGACAAGCCTATTATCCGACTTATGGGGGATCAGCTTATCGCCTACGGTTCTCCCTTTGCAGGAGGTACACATAAATTTTGTGACGACAGTGCACCCCTTTTTGCCATAGTATTCATTACACGAGCTAAAGAAAATTTTATACGAAAACTAAATAGTAAAGAGGCTCTTCCATTGCTTTTTCAGGAAACTGTCCGCAAAGTTTCAAAAGAGAGAATGAACCTTGTGCTTGATATGATAGATATTATTATTAAAAAAGTTGATTTGTATGAGCTTTGTTGCAATATGGAGGACAATTCCGCACGAATTGCCCATGATACAATAGTAAAGGATTGATTTTATGAAAGTAAAAGAGGATTTCCTCCTTAGGGAGGTTGCAGGATGCTATGTTGTTGTTCCTGTTGGAAAGGCAACTGTTGATTTTAATGGTATGCTAAACCTTAATGACACAGGAGCATTTCTTTGGGAGCATCTTCAGCAGGAAACTACAAAGGAAGAACTGCTAAAGTCAATGCTTGATACATATGATGTAACCGAAGAATTGGCGTCTAAGGATATAGATAACTTCATAAAAAAGCTTGAGGACGCTGGTATTCTTGAATAAACAGCTTCCAATTAATGAATTAGTACCTCTTTTTCAAGAGATTCTTGACTCAGGTAGTAATGTGAATTTTACCACCAAAGGCACATCAATGCTCCCTATGCTTGGTGACGGTGTTGACACCGTAGTTCTTACAAAACCAATGGGCAAGTTAAAAAAGTACGACTTACCTCTGTTCTATTTTAGGGGAAGCAACAGCTATGTTCTTCACCGTGTTATTCAGGTGGAAAAGGACGGAACCTATGTGATGTGCGGTGACAACAGAAATATTTGTGAAACTAATGTTACAGATGATGACATTATAGCAGTTGTCACAGGGTTTAATCGTAAAGGAAAAGATTACTCTGTAAAGGATTTAAAATATAAAATATATTGCCGTTTTTGGGTAGGCAAAAAGAAATTAAAGTGGAAATATTATTCTATTAAAGAAAAAATATATCCATATTACAGGAAGTTTTTTAAAAAATGAGTAGAAAACAGTATATTAAAAAACTGAACAAAACAGCATTGCGTTGGATTTTGAAGAAAAGTAAATCCCAGTTTATCAGCATAATCATACTGGTTTTCCTATATACTGCCCTTGCAGTTCTGGGAATTTATGTTGCTGTGTGCAGTAAGTATGTGGTAAATGCTGCAACAGGTCACGACCCGGCATATGTAGATAACCGAATGGATGGTGTGCTGTTTTACGGAATTTTATTTGCATCAATTATTGTATTAGAAATCATAATCAGCATTATGCAGAGGATTTTTGTATTTCGCATTAGCGCAAAGCTGGAGATTTCCTACAAAACAGAACTTTTTACCCAGATTATTCAAAAGGAATTTGCTGATATTACAAAGTATCATTCCGGCGAACTACTAAACAGACTGACAAGTGATATTTCAACAATCACAGGTGCGATAGTTACCATAATTCCAAGCCTTACTTTTATGATTGTTAAGCTTGTGGGCGTTTTTATAGTTCTAATGCAAATCAGCATTCCGTTCACCCTAATATTCCTTGTTGTCGGTGGATTTTCTATGTTTGTTGCCTCTCTCTACAAAAACAAGATGAAGTATCTCCACAAGAGGGCACAGGAAACCGACGGTAAGGTACGCAGTTTTCTACAAGAGATTGTGGCAAGTTTGCTTGTAATCAAGTCCTTTGAGGCAGAGGATAAGGTAGCCGAAAATGCTGAGAATTTGCAAAACGACAACTATGTTATTAAGAGAAAGCGAAATACTATTTCTGTTATCAGTTCATCTGCCTTTTCATTTGTCTTTATGATTGGCTATGCCTTTGCACTTATATGGGGTGCATACAACATTGTACAGGGCAACATAACCTATGGTGTACTAACCGAGGTGATTTCTCTTATCACCCAGATTCAAGGACCAATTTCCGGATTAACAGGAATATTCCCAACATATTTTGCAGCAACAGCGTCGGCAGAACGCATAATGGAGATAGAAAATCTCCCTAACGAAAAGAAGATTAACGATAGTAATCCGGATGTTAAAAAGACCTACGATAATTTAGTTTCTATAGATTTTGAAAACATCACCTTTAGCTATGACAGAGATGTAGTTCTTGAAAATACATCCCTCTCCATCAACAAGGGCGATTTTGTTGCCATTATGGGTATCACAGGAATAGGCAAGAGTACATTGATGAAGTTGCTTATGTCTGTTTTCCGTATTGATGGCGGTTCAATATATATGACTCTTAATAACGGAGAAAAAATGTATGTTGACAAAAATCTCCGAAGAATGTTTGCCTATGTTCCACAGGGGAACTTCTTGCTGTCCGGCACTATCAGAGAGAACTTGACATTTGTTGCTCCAAATGCCACAGATGATGATATTTATCGTTGTCTTGACCTTGCCTGTGCAGACTTTTTAAAGGATTTGCCAAAGGGTCTTGAAACCAAGCTGGGTGAAAGGGGAGTAGGACTTTCAGAGGGACAAATTCAGCGTCTTGCTATTGCAAGGGCATTGCTCACAGAGGCACCTATCCTACTTTTGGACGAATGTACATCAGCACTTGATGAAGAAACAGAGAAAAAGCTTCTTACAAAGCTTAAGATGCTGAAAAATAAAACCTGTATCATTATCACCCATAAAAAGGCTGCTTTGTCCATATGTAACAAAGAGGTAATTATAAAGGATAAAAAGATTGTTGTAAAGGAAACTTGATTTGAAACAGGACTTCACACAGCAGGAAAAAATAGAATATAATTTCATTCTCAAAATCCTTTCAAAGCTTTTTGAGGAAAGACCTTGCAATCTTTCTGATATTGGTATAGATTACAACCGAATTTTTAGGATTACTTCTTTACATGGTATAGCCAATATGGTATCCTATGCCTTGGAGTCCTCAAATCTTAATGTTCCAACGGATTCCCTTGAACGCTTTATAAAATACAGAAAGTTTATGCTTATGAAGGATGCCTCACAGTTTGCGGCAACTAATAAGCTGATTGACATATTTGAACAACAGGGTATAGACAACCTACTAGTTAAGGGTCAGTTTATCAAAGATTCCTATAAACAGCCCGACTACCGTGTTATGAGTGATGTGGATATTCATATCAGAAAAACCCACATCACAAAGATAAAGGATATTGCATTTTCTTTAGATTTTCAAGTCCTCGAAGAAAACGAAAGCCTCCTTGTTATATTTCAGGAGCCATTTGTACGAATCGAACTACATGGTGATAACGGTATGTTTCGTGATACAAAAATGGGGGACAGCCTTTTTGATATTGCTACCTTGAAGGATGGCAAATCCCATACCTACGAGTTTTCCTTAAATGACCATTTTGTCTATATAATAGAGCATTACGCAAAGCACTTTCGTGACCTTGGAGGAATGGGAATAAGGATGATTACCGATGTGTATCACCTCCATAATCAACTGAATAATTCTCTTGACGAAAAATATATAAAAGAGAAACTTACAGAATCAGGAACTTATAACTTTTACAAAATGCTCCTTTCAAAATGCCGACAGTATTTTGAAAGCGGTGACAAATTAATTAATTTTGATAGTATTGATGTTTTCATCTTTTCAAGTATGACCTTTGGTAGGGAAGAAGTTTTATATTACAACAAACAGCTTGACTACCGTCGTAAATACCTAAATAATTCTGATAAAGAAAATTATATTTTACGAAGAATCTTCCCACCAAGAGAAAGACTTATTGATGAATATCCATCACTAAAGAAAACCGGTGTAATATTACCGTTTATTTGGGTACACCGAAACATAAAACTACTTTTTGGAAAAGATAAAAAGAACTATAAAAGAAATTTGAAAAATTACAAAAAATACAGCGATAAATCCCAGCTTGAATATCTTTTAGATGTTATGAAAAAAGCCGGATTTTAGTGGATTAGAGGTAATGATAATGATTACAATGTTAAAGAGTAAGCTCCACAGAGCAGTAGTTACAGAGGCAGATGTAAACTACGTTGGCAGTATAACTATTGACAAGGAACTTATGGACAAGGCTAACATTTTGGAGTACGAAAAGGTTAGTGTTGTAGATGTTGAAAATGGTCAAAGGTTTGATACATATGTGATAGCAGGTGAAGAGGGTAGCAGGATAATCTGTGTAAACGGAGCCGCCGCAAGACTTGTGTCAGTGGGTGACCATATCATAATTATGGCTTACAGACTTATTGATGAGGAAAAGGCAAAAGACCACAAGCCATCTGTTGTCTTTTTGGACAGCAGTAACAACCCTTGTGAGGCAAAGGAATGTAAGCGAATAGCGGGTAATTAAAGGTAATTATTATAATTACTTTTAAATAAAAATTACAAAGGGGTAAAACAATGAAAAAAGAAAACTCTATGGAAGCAATTTATGACGCCCGAAAGCTTGGTGGCGGCAAGATGGTTGTGTTGGGACTTCAGCATATGTTCGCTATGTTTGGCGCAACAGTTGTTGTTCCTCTCATTACAGGTCTTTCAATCTCAGCAACGTTGCTGTTTGCCGGCCTTGGCACATTATTGTTCCACTTGCTCACAAAGGGAAAGGTTCCTGCTTTCTTGGGATCATCTTTCGCTTTTCTTGCCGGTTATGCTGCAATAGCACCAAACGGTGAAGCTGACAAGCTCCCATACGCCTGTATCGGTGTTGCTTGTGCAACAATCCTTTACTTCATTCTCTCTGCACTTTTCAAATGCTTTGGTGCTCACAGAGTTATGAAGTTTTTCCCACCAATCGTTACAGGCCCAATCATTATTGCTATCGGCTTAACACTTGCACCATCAGCTATTAATAACTGTTCTGCATCAGGTGAAAATGCCGGTCTTTCTTGGTTAGTTGCTATTACAGCAATTGTAATCATTATAGTTTGCAACATTTTTGGTAAGGGTATGATTAAGATTATCCCAATCATCTGTGGTGTTGTCGGCTCTTACATTGTAGCTGTTTGCCTTGGTCTTGTTGACTTTACAGCAGTTAAAGAGGCTGCTTGGATTGGACTTCCATTCCAGTATGACGACACTGTATTCAGCGTGTTCACAAACGGACATACAGACTGGGGTCTTATCACAACAGCAATCATCACAATCGTACCTATTGCACTTGCAACAATGGTTGAGCATATCGGTGATGTTTCTGCAATTTCCTCAACAATCGGCAAAAACTGTATAGCTGACCCCGGACTTCACAGA
>JAXESA010000066.1:0-9402 GCA_034116205.1 Ruminococcus sp.
ATTTACAAATCTTAGATACATAAAGGTGACTAAGGGGGATATTAACGAGTGCTTTTCAAGGGCTTGCAC
Organism: Ruminococcus sp.; assembly: GCA_034116205.1. GTDB lineage: Bacteria > Bacillota > Clostridia > Oscillospirales > Acutalibacteraceae > Ruminococcoides. Next base: position 70 of record JAXESA010000066.1, read on the forward strand.
ATATTCCGTTTATAACCGCCAAAGCGAAATTTCCAACGGTTTTATCACCATAAACGGCGGTCACAGAATGGGAATTTCAGGCTCTGCTGTTTATGGCAACGATGAACTAATAAATGTAAAGGATATTTCTTCCCTGAATATCCGTGTTTCAAGGGAGTTTATCGGTTGTAGCAGAAATCTTTTGGAGCAACTCCAAAATAGCCTTGACAGTATGCTGATTTGCGGTAAACCCTGTTCGGGAAAAACAACATTAATTCGTGATATTGCCCGTTCACTTTCCCTTGATTATGGTAAAAAGGTATGCGTTATCGACTCAAGGAACGAAATCTCTGCCACCTTTAAGGGTGAACCCCAAAAAGACCTTGGCAATGCCGATGTTTTCACAATGTACAGAAAGTCCGACGGTATAACACAGGCAATCAGAAATATGTCACCGGACTTTGTAATCTGCGATGAAATTCTGACAACTAAAGAGGTGGAGGCAATTTCTCACGGTATTAATTCCGGTGTGAATTTTATTGCCACAGTCCATTGTTCTTCAGCCAAAGAGCTTGTAAACAAAACCCTTTTTAAAGAAATCTTAAGTCTTAACGCATTTTCAAAGGCTGTTCTCTTAAAGAGCAAGAATTCCCCCTGTACAGTTGACTCAATAATTGATATGAAAGAGCTTTTTAAGAAAAATGAGTGTTAAAACCCTTGGACTGCTTTTAGTCTTTTTGTTTTTTACTTCAATCGGCTTTTACAAGTCCTACAAGTTAACAAGGAGAAGAAATAATTTAGGTGAAATTCTTCTTTTTTTAAACAGAATGGAAACAAATATCCGCTACCGTAACGACGATATTTTCACCCTTGTATTTGAATGTGCAGAGGATATTCTTGTACCACTGAAAAATGCAGTTGATATTGAGGGTTATCAAAGGGAAATACAGTCCTTGCCCCTTGAAAAACAGGACAAGGCTCTCCTTACAAAATTTTTCAGCGGTCTTGGTTCAACGGATATTGAGGGACAGCTAAGCCACATAAAGCTTTACAGAGAATTATTTAATGAGCAGTACCAAAAGTCAAAGGAAGACATTATAAAGAAGTCAAAGCTCTACCGTATGCTGGGGCTGTTTTCAGGTCTTGCTTTCGTAGTAATGTTTATATAAAGGATGATACAATGGATGTAGATATGATTTTCAAAATTGCGGCAATAGGAATTATTGTTGCTGTACTGAATCAGCTTTTAATCAGAAGCGGTCGAGAGGAGCAGGCTTTACTCACCACAATAATGGGGCTTATAGTGGCACTAATGATGATAATTACTCAAATCAGCACCTTGTTTGACACAATCAAGTCGGTGTTTGGGTTATGATGGATATTGTTGCAATTTGCGTGGTGTCTGTTGTTGCCTTTATATTTTCCCTAAGTCTAAAAAAATATCATCCCTCAATTTCTCTGATTATAGTCCTGTTTACATCTGTAATGATTCTTCTTTATCTCCTTGATTATTTTGGTGAGGTCACTTCCTACATCAAGGAGCTTTTCAACAGCGTAAATATAAAGAGTGAATATATAACATTGCTACTAAAATGCACAGGAATTTGCTTTATCACCGAATTTACCTGTGATATGTGCAAGGAGTCGGGCTACACCTCACTTTCCTCCCAGATTTCCCTTGCCGGTAAGGTAATAACCCTGATTATGGCACTTCCTCTTTTTAGAGAAGTGTTGTCAATCTCCCTTTCCTTGGCAGGTGCATCGTGAAAAGGATAATAGTTACTTTACTTATAATGATTATCCCTTTAGTGTCCTTGTGTAATGTAAGTGCATCTACCTTTTCAGATGCCCTTGAAGAAATCGGCGGTGGCAACCTTTCAAATAGCCTTGACCAAAATTCACAGGACTCACTTAAAAACCTTGGCATTGACGAAAAGGACTACAACTCAATAAGCAACCATTCTTTTTCTGATTTTTTCAAAGAAATTTTGAGAATAGCGGGACAAGAGGGTGTAACGCCCCTTTCTTCCTTAGCGCTTGTAATGTGCCTGCTACTGATTTATTCTGTCTTTGATAATTTTCGTGATGACCTTAAAGGCCGAAATATGCAAACAATTTCAGATGCGGTATTTGTCCTTATAATAACTTTGTCAATCGTAACCCCTGTTGTGTCTGTGGTGAACAGGGCAGTAACTTCAATAGAAAATGCAGGTAGCTTTATGCTGTTGTACATCCCAATAATGGTGGTTGCACTAATAACAAATGGACAAAGTGTAACCGGTGCGTCATACTATTCTTTTGTTGTTATGGTGGGTGAGGGCATCACATGGCTGTCTTCCCACCTTATAGCGCCTCTGTTAAGTGTGTTCTTGGGGGTATCTGTAACCTCCTCCGTATCCTCGGATATTAAGCTGGATGGAATTATAAGAGAGCTTTCAAAGTTTATCAAATGGGTAATAGCCTTTGTAATGACTGTTTTTTCAGGGCTTTTAACCTTTAAAACCCTGATAACAACAGCGGCAGACACAGTTTCCACAAGAGCTGTCCGATTTACCCTGTCCTCCTTTATTCCCATAGTAGGGTCAGCACTTTCCGAGGCGTACAAAACTATTCAAGGTAGTATGACACTGCTTAAAACAGGGTTGGGTGTTTTCGTAATAATCAGCATTGTAATTGTGTTTTTACCTGTGGTTATCAACTGTTTGCTTTGGATAATTTCCCTTAATATATCAAGCGGAGTTGCTGATATGCTGGGTGTAAAAGCACCATCATCTGTTCTTAGAAGTTGCAGTTCCGTTCTTTCAACACTTCTTGTAATCATTCTTTGTGTTATGGCAATCTATGTAATCAGCACAGCAATAATTCTGACATTGGGGAGTGCAAAGTGAGTACAGTAACAAATATTGCAGTTGTCCTTTGCACCTGCGTCATAGCCTGTATATTAATAAAAATGCTTGTGCCACAGGGCAGAACACAAAAAACTATGAATATCATAATAACAGCATTTTTGATTATGGTTATGATTTCCCCAATAAAGAATTGTATAGCGTCGGGAAGTTCACTTGATATTTCCACCCCTGACGAAAGCCAAATTATGGATGAATACAACTCAAAGGTGCTTTCCCAAACGCAGGATAATCTGCGTAACTCCCTTATCTCTTTACTAACGCAAAACGGAATTAATTTTGAAGATGTATTTGTAAAGCTGAAAACAGATAATGAAAATGGAATAATCATAGATTATATTTACATATACTTAAGTGAAAACAATATAGGGCAAAGTAGTGACGCAATAAAACTAACAGAAGAAAATTTCAGTATCACACCGGAGATTGTAGTGAAGTAAATGAAAAATTTATTGGCAAAGCTAAAAAATGACAAAAACCTTATACGCATAATTTATATAATTGGTTTAGTGGGAATAGCGCTCATTTTTATTTCAAGTTTTTTCGGAACAGACGGTGACGACTCATTCCATTCAGGTGACATAAGTGAATACCGTTCTGCTGAAGAAACGAGAATTGAAAAAATGGTAGAGTCAATAGAGGGTGTGGGGGATGCCCGTGTGATGATAACAATGGAGAACTCCGCCGAGCAGGTGTACTTAGATAAATCTGTGGTCAAGGAGATTGAACCAACGGTAAGAGGTGTTATGATAGTCTGCAAAGGGGCTGATAGCCCGTCAATCAAGGAAACTGTGCTGGAGTCTGTGACAAAAGCACTTAACATATCTTCCGACAAGGTATGTATAGCAAAACTGAAAGAGGAGTAATTATGAAGATTAACAAGAGAAATATAATTGTAGCCTCCCTTGTGGTGGCTCTAAGTGTGGCTGTATATTTAAACTGGCAGTTTGGAGATTCACCATCACTTCTCACATCCTCAACCAAAGAGTTAGGTGAGGCAGAGTATGTCAATAAAGAAGTATCAGGCGCAACACCGTCAGAGGCAACACTTTCAAGCAAGCAGTCAAACTACTTTTCACAGGCGAGAACAAACAGGGAGGAATCCCAGGATAAGGTGGTAAGCATTGCAAAAGAGGTGCTTGAAAAGTCCGACTCATCCGAGAAGGCAAAGGAAAGCGCAGAGGTTCAGGCGGAGAAAATCGAAACCTATATTACGTATCAGACAAATATAGAAAACTTACTGAAAGCAAAAGGATTTACAGACGCACTATGTTGCATAACCGAAGAGGGCTGTACCATTGTTGTACCAAAGAACGATATGCAGGACGACAGCCCCATGATAATCAAGGATGTTGTCTTTGGCCAGACAGGTATAGACTTTGATAACATTACAATTACGGAGATTTAGACTTCCTCTCTGTTTACATTTTTCCTCTTGTATGGTATAATAATCCCAATATTTTATAGGAGATACCATAATGAGCGACAATAAAATTTCAAGATACAAAGAGAGAGAACAGGCATTTTTAATTTGTTTTGAAAAAATGTTCAGCGACGCTTCAATTTCAGAAATTTCAGAATGTGCTGAAGAGTCAAGAGATGACAATTTCAGCCAGTTTGCCCTTCAGTGTGCCAAGGGTGTGGAGGATAATCTTGAAGAGATTGACAAGATTATTTCTGACCATCTTTCAGCCAAGTGGAAGCTTAACAGAATCAGCAAAGTATCCCTAAGCATTCTCCGCCTTGCAGTATATGAGATGAAGTTTGTTGAGGATATTCCAACAAACGTAACCATCAACGAGGCTGTTGAGCTTAGCAAAAAATTCTCCGGCGAAGAGGAATACAAGTTTGTAAACGGCATCTTGGGTGCTGTGTCAAAGGACATCTGATGGCTGTTTTCTTAGGAATAGACACAAGCAACTACACAACTTCTCTTGCCCTTTTCGATGACGAAAAAGGCAGTGATATTTCCGTAAGAAGGCTTCTTCCGGTAAAGGAGGGTGAGCTTGGTATTCGTCAAAGTGATGCTGTGTTTCACCACAACCGCCAACTGCCGGAGCTGTTTGAAGAGCTTATGGAAAATTACAGCGGAAAAATTACAGCAATAGGTGTTTCGGAAAAGCCCCGACCAATAGAGGGTAGTTATATGCCCTGCTTTACTGTTGGAGTGGGATATGCAAGGGTGCTTTCTAAGGCACTATCTGTACCTGTTTATAACTTTACCCACCAGCACGGTCATATAGTGTCGGCCCTTTATTCTGTGGATAGGCTTGACCTTATTGGCAAACAATTTTTGTCATTTCACATAAGCGGAGGAACAACAGAGGCACTCCTTGTTGACAAAAATTTTAATATCACCCTTGTTGCAAATACCCTTGACCTTAACGCAGGACAAGCTGTTGACAGGGTTGGTCTTATGCTTGGGTGCAAATTCCCCTGTGGCAAGGAGCTTGAACAAATAGCTTTAAGGTATGAGGGTACAGTCAAAGTCCATCCAACACTAAAGGAAGGCAACTGTTGCCTTAGCGGGCTTGAAAATATATGCAAAAAAATGCTCAGCAAGGGCGAAAGCAAAGAAAAAACAGCCTATTTTTGCTTAAAATATATTGAAGAAACCCTATATAAAATGGCAATTTCTTTAAAAGAAAAATACGGAAATCTCCCCATAATTTTTGCCGGGGGAGTTATGAGTAATAAAATAATCAGCACAAGTATGAAAACAAGGCTTGATTGCATCTTTGCAAAGCCTGAATATTCAACGGACAATGGGGTGGGGATTGCCTGCCTTGCTGAAAAAGCGTGGAAAAATGCAAACGACTAAGGTTTTAACAGTATCACAACTTAATTATTATGTAAAATCTGTCCTTGACAGCGACTCAAGGCTTAACTATGTCTTTTTAACAGGAGAAATTTCAAACCTTACCGACCATTACAGAAGTGGCCACATATATCTTTCTCTTAAAGACAACAAATCCCTTGTAAGGTGCGTAATGTTTGCAGGGAATGCCCGCAATCTTATGTTCAAACCTGCCGAGGGAATGAAGGTTATCTGTCGTGGCAGAGTAACTCTGTATGAGGCAACAGGTCAGTATCAGTATTACATTGAAGATATGCAGCCCGACGGTGTGGGTGCGCTTTATCAAGCCTATGAACAGCTAAAGGCAAAGTTGTCGGCAGAGGGACTTTTTGACGAAAAGTACAAAAAGCTTATACCTCATTTTCCATCAACTATTGGAGTTATCACAAGTCCCACAGGCGCAGCTGTTCAAGATATTCGCAATATCCTAACAAGGCGTTATCCCTCTGTAAATATTACACTTTGTCCTGTTCTTGTTCAGGGCGAAAACGCTGTCCCTCAACTAATTAACGCTGTGGAAAAACTCAACGAATATAACCTTTGCGATACAATAATCATCGGCAGAGGCGGTGGCTCAATCGAGGATTTATGGGCATTTAACGACGAAAACCTTGCAAGGGCAATTTTTAAAAGCAAAATTCCCGTTATTTCTGCCGTAGGTCACGAAACCGACTTTACAATCTGCGACTTTGTGTCCGACCTGCGTGCTCCAACACCATCTGCGGCGGCGGAGCTTGCAGTTCCCGACAAACAGGAGCTTTTGCAGTATTACGATTCACAAAAGCAGTATCTTTCCACACTTATTGACAGCAGGATTAGCGACTACAAAAACAGTCTTTCTCAAAGTGCGTCAACACTTTCTTCACTTTCGCCACAGAATAAATTAAGAAATATTGAAAGTGAGCTTGCAATAAATACACATAGATTAACTTCACTTTCAAATCAGATTTTTGAAAATAAAAAGCAGGAAATTTCCCTTTTAGCTTCTCGCCTTGAATCTCTCAATCCTGTTTCCATACTGAAAAGGGGATATTCTGTTGTTACTAAGGATGATAAAACAGTAACCTCCGTAAAGGATGTAAAGGCCGGAGATACACTTGCCATAGATGTAACAGATGGCAGGATTATTTCCAGGGTAATAGGTGAATAATATGTCTTTCGTACATCTCCACTTACACACAGAATACAGCTTGCTAGACGGAGCCTGTCGCATAGACAGGCTTGCTTCTGTATGCAAAGAAAAGAATATGAATGCCGTTGCCATTACCGACCATGGTGTTATGTACGGTGTAATAGACTTTTATCGTGCCTGTAAAAAAGAGGGGATAAAGCCCATAATAGGCTGTGAGGTGTATGTTGCCCCAAGGAGCCGATTTGACAACTCCTTTGATTTGGACAAGGAATATTACCATATGATTCTCCTTTGCGAAAATAACAAGGGTTATCAAAATTTAATAAAGCTTGTTTCTCTGGGCTTCACAGAGGGATTTTACAAAAAACCAAGGGTAGATAGGGAGCTTCTTGAAAAGTATCACGAGGGTCTTATCTGCCTTTCTGCCTGTCTTGCAGGTGAAATTCCTCGAAAAATTGTGAAAAATGATTACGAAGGCGCCAAAAAAACTGCACTTTACTATCAAAACCTGTTTGGCAAGGATAATTTCTTCCTTGAACTTCAAAACCACGGAATCAGGGAAGAATCCATTGTGGCAGAAAAACTAAAGGTACTTTCCAAGGAAATAGATGCCCCCATGGTGGTTACAAACGACTGTCACTATATAGAGAAGTCCGAAAGCAAAATGCACGAAATACTCTTGTGTATTCAGACAAACCATACAATCCACGATGACGACAAAATGGAGTTTCAAACAGAGGAGTTTTATCTGAAAACAGAGGAGGAAATGCGTGAACTTTTCCCCGATTTAGATGAGGCATTTGAAAATACCCAAAAAATTGCCGACAGATGTAATGTTGAGTTTGAGTTTGGTGTTCGCAAATTGCCTAACTTTGATGTTCCAAATAACGAGGACCATTTTGAATATTTCAAGAGAAATTGCTATGAGGGATTGTATCGTCATTATGGAGAAAATCCTGATAAATCATTGATTGACAGGCTTGAGTACGAGCTTTCTGTTATTAACGATATGGGATTTGTTGACTATTACCTCATTGTCAACGACTTTGTTCAGTTTGCCAAAAGGAGTGGTATTCCCGTAGGACCGGGAAGAGGCTCCGGTGCCGGCTCACTTTGTGCCTACTGTATCGGCATAACAGGCATTGACCCAATAAAGTACGACTTGCTCTTTGAGCGTTTCCTTAACCCCGAAAGGGTTTCTATGCCCGACTTTGATATTGACTTTTGCAAGGACAGGCGCCCCGAGGTTATTCAATATGTTATCGACAAATATGGCAAGGATAAGGTTGCCCAGATTATCGCCTTTGGTACAATGGCGGCAAGGGGTGCTATCCGTGATGTGGGCAGGGCAATGGGTATTTCCTATGCCATATGCGACAAGGTTGCAAAGCTTGTTCCCTTTGATATTAATATGACCCTTGACAAGGCGCTGAAACTTAGTCCGGAACTGAATAATATGTACCAAAGTGACAGAGGGATAAAGGAACTCATAGATATGAGCAAGGCAATAGAGGGTATGCCTCGCCACGCAACAATGCACGCAGCAGGTGTTGTTATTACAAAAGACCCTGTTTCCGACTATGTTCCTCTTTCTAAAAATGACGACAATGTGGTAACCCAGTTTACTATGACAACCCTTGAGGAGCTGGGTTTGTTAAAAATGGACTTTTTAGGGCTGAGAAACCTTACCGTCATAAATGATGCAGTTAAAATGATAAACAGGGTTGAGCCTGATTTTAATATAGAAGATATACCCCTTAACGACAAACCTGTGTTTGAAATGATGTCCACAGGACAGTCCGAGGGTGTGTTCCAGTTTGAAAGTCAGGGTATGAAAAAGGTCTTAACCCAGCTAAAGCCGGAATCCTTAGAGGACTTAATCGCAGTAATTTCCCTGTACCGACCCGGACCAATGGACAGTATTCCAATGTATATTGAGAATCGCCATCATCCCGAAAAAATCACCTATAAGCACCCACTTCTAAAGGATATTCTTGAAGTTACCTACGGATGTATTGTGTATCAGGAGCAGGTAATGCAGATTTTCCGAACACTTGCCGGCTACCCACTTGGGCGAGCTGATATTGTCCGCCGTGCAATGAGCAAGAAAAAGCACAAGGTAATGGAAGAGGAAAGGCAAATCTTCATTAATGGTTATGTTAACGAAAAGGGAGAAGTTGAGGTTGAGGGTTGCCTGCGTCGTGGTGTTGACAAGGCAACAGCAATTTCTATCTATAACGATATGGAAAGTTTTGCGTCCTACGCATTTAACAAATCCCACGCCGCCTCTTATGCAACAATTTCCTACCAGACAGCCTACCTAAAGTGCCACTTTCCAAAGTATTATATGGCGGCTCTCCTTACAAGTGTTCTTGACAATCAGAACAAAATGGCTGTGTATATTGAGGAATGTAACCGAATAGGCATCAAGGTTTTACCTCCAAGTGTAAACTATTCTT
>JAXESA010000067.1:0-25262 GCA_034116205.1 Ruminococcus sp.
GTCGGGCGTTAAAGTAGCGGTCACTAAGGTACAAAGGGAAAATCGCCAGCATTATTGCAGAAAAGGAAATCCCAATGTACTTTAGCCTTGTATAATACTTTGCTGTCTTTGTCGTTGTCTTTTTGTTTTTCTTGTTCATATTACCACCAAAAAAGAGGTTGTCACAATATGCGATAACCTCTTGTTGTCTTTATTAGGCATTAGTATTAGTCGTCAAGCTGATTAAATACCTTTAGTATAGCCTCGCCCTCGTTGTCTGTAAGTCGGTTACACTCATATCTCTTGTCACGGAGCATAATCTGAAGCTCTTGAATAAGGTATCTAAAGCCTGTCCCCTCAAAGTTAAAGGAGCGTCTGTCAACCTTTTTAACACCCTTTTTCATAACCTTAAAGTAGCCTGTGTTCCACCAGTCGTCTTCAACCACAATACTACCGTTTGTACCGATTACGGTAAGGTGGTTATGTAGGTCAACATTTTTGCCTATCTCAATCCTTGCAACGGAGTTGTCGTAGCGGAAGAACAGGGAGCAGTACTCCATATCATCATTATCCCCCGGGATAATATTTTTGGAAACATACTTTGCGTCAGTTCCAAGTAGCTTGATAACCGCAGTAATGGCAAGGACAGACATCTCCTCGAGTGTCTTTTCGTACTTGAAGTAGTCACTGCTCATTCCGATGTTGACGCTAAGCACCTTGCCAACTTCTCCGCTTCGTGCAATCCATAAAAACTGTGTGAATGCCCTCAGATATACGGAAACAATGTTCTCCATAAGGGCTACATTCTTTTCCTTTGCAAGGCGGTTAAGCTCCTGGCACTTTTCGTTGTCGTAGGAGAACGGAAAATCGCAGATGATGTGAAGTCCCTTTTCTATGCACTTCTTAATGTAGTCATATCTTTTCTCAATAGATGACTTGATGTACACAATGCCAAGGTCATCCACAAATTTGTCAAAGTCGTTGCTGTATGAGTTAAGCTCATATTTATTGCAAAATTCCTCAGCCACAGCAATATCGTCGCTGTAAACTCTTTCAATATGAATACCGGAAACATACTTTGTTTCTTTAACAACACCAAAGTCGTCGGCATTGTCGGTTATAACACCAAATTTGCAAATCTCGTTGCTCTTCTCCCTTATTTGTGTGGAGGAGATGTTCTTTGTCCTTTCAAGGTAAACAACGTTGCAGTACTGCCTAAGGTGGTCAAACTTTCCTTTCCAGTCACTGCCAACAACAAGGGTGTCAATGTTGTACTGAATAATATCCCTTGTCTTTTGACCAAGGTATTCTTCAACAATAACCTCGTCAACAAGCCCTGTTTTCTTAACATTTTCAATTCTTGTAAGAAGTGAGTCGTGAACAGACAGCTTGCCCCTTTCAATATCGTAGCTTTCGGAGGTAACGCCTACAATGAGGTAGTCCCCATACTCCCTTGCCCTTTTGATAATATTGTAATGCCCCTGATGAAACAAATCGAATGTTCCGTAAGTGATAACCTTTTTCATAGCTTCTCCTAAAGTGTAAATAGATTTTAGCGTGCTTTATTCAGTGTTTCCTAAGATAATCAGTATGCCAGAATTTCTTCCATCAACTTGTCGTTGATGTATGGCTTTTGGTTGTACATTTCCTCACCAAAGTAGGTCTTTGGATATGCCTTTGACTTAACATCCAAATGTACCTCTATAAGGTTAGGTGAGTTTTTGTCAGCCTTTTTAAGTATATCTTCAAACTCTTCTAGGGTACTTGCACTGTATGAGTTTATACCATATGCCTCACCAACAGCCTTAAAGCAAGGTGCGTCATATCCCCCCTCGGCGGTTGAGCCAAAGTGGTTTCCGTCAAAGAAATCATCCTGCTGTTGCTGAATAAGTCCCAGGCTTTCGTTGTTAAGCACAATGACGGTTACAGGCAGGTTTTCTCTTTTGAGCCATTGTAGTTCCTGAATATTCATCTGGAAAGCTCCGTCACCGCACACAGCAATGGTGGGCTTGTAATTTTCGTAATATGCTCCGATAGCGGCAGGAAGTGCAAAGCCCATTGCACCGTGACCGCCGGAAAACAGAAGCCTTTGACCGCCTGTTACCTTGTAGGACTGTCCCATCCAAAGCTGGTGCTGTCCTACATCACAGCAAACCACAGTGTCTTTGTCTGCAAAGTCTGATATTGCGTCAATAAATCTGTTTGGCTCTCTTTCGGGGGAGTTGTTGTCAAACTCAACAAGAGGCTCTCTAACCTTTTTGCAAATCTCAAGCCAGTCTGACTTGTCAATGCTTTTGTCCCTAATCACCTTAAGCATAGCCTTTGCAATTACACTTCCGTCACAGCAGTAGTGAATTTCGTCATTGTGAACCTTGCGCAAAAGCTCGTCCCTGTCTATGTCAATTCTGATTATTTTTGCGTCCTTTGCAAAGTTTTCGCTGTTGCCACCTGTTTGCCTTTTGCAGAATGAGCAGGCAATGGAAACAATTAAGTCACATTTTTTGTGAGCCAGAATATTGGCATATCTGTGGCCGTAAGCCGCACCTATATATCCAAAATTAAGTGGGTGGTCGTATGACAAAAGATGTCTGCCCAGCAAACTAGTGATAACGGGAATGTTAAGCTTTTCCACAATTTTCATTATATCCCTGTGGAACTCGCTGTCCTTTACAATTCCGTTGCCAAGTAATATCAAAGGTCTTTCTGCCTTTTCAATGGCGTCAATCACATGAGATGCAACCATTTCAGCATTGATTATTACCCTTGACTTTGGAGGAACAAATGATTTTGCAGTTTTTTCGTCAAAATCCTCCCTTTGGACATTCATTGGAATGTCCAGTACAACAGGTCCTTTTCTGCCCTCGTTAGCGTAGTAAAAAGCCTTTTCCAGTTCATATTTAAGGTCTTGAACATCCTTAATGTGAACGGCATATTTTGTCAAAGGCTTTACAATGCTTACCACATCAGTTTCCTGAAAACCCTGCTGACGCAATTCGGTAATTCCTGTATATTCGTATTCATTGAGCTGTCCTGTAAAGAATAATACAGGGGAGCTGTCGTAATAAGCGTCAGCAATTCCGTTTAATAGATTTATTGCACCCGGGCCGGAGGTTGAATAGGCAACTGCTGTCTTTCCTGTTGCCTTAGCAAGTCCCACAGCGGCAAAGGATGCACCCTGCTCGTTGTAGCACATATGGTTTTCTATGCCACCTGCTTTGCACACCGAGTCAACAAAATGGGCAATCATTGTGCCCTGATACCCAAAAATATCCCTTATACCCTTTTCTTTAAGAAAGGATACTATATAATCACTTGCTTTCATAGTACACCTTAAAATTTTAATATTTATAGTATATATTTTCTAATAATTATATCATTATACTGTGTTTAAGTCAACAAATCACATTTTTTATCCACCGGTAAAAGAAATTGTGTTTTGTTAAAACTTTTTTAAAAGTTTTTAAGAGAATGTTAATTGACTTTATTAGTATTTTCCACTAATATTGTAATATATATTTTCAAGGAAACACTGGATAAATCACAATAAAATTTATTTACACATCACAATATGTGCAAATGATTTAATCAGTGTTTCCTTACAGTAAAATTTTGTTTTGGAGCTAAAATGAAGGTTATTTTAAAGAGAAGTTTTTCAGTATTTATTACAATTGTAATGCTATTGTCCGCAGTTCTTGTGATGGATATAACAGCAAGTGCAGAGGTAGTAAGTAAATCAGACGTAAAATATGTTGAAGTGACTGTTGACATCACCGAAGAAACAGCCCCCACAGATGTTTACAAAAAAATACAGGCTGTTTTTAACGAAGCTCGTGAAAACGCAACCCCAACAATGCAGTACAAGGTAATACTCCCACCGGGTGTTTTTAAGCTTGACGGTACTCTGTCTATGTTCAGCAACACATTCTTTGATATGAACGGTGCAACAATTCTCCGATACCACAGCCGTTCCGCCTGTATTTTAAAGTGCGGAAGATCCAATGATGTTTCAGCCGGTTATGAGGGATTTGTGAATATAACCGTCTATAACGGAACACTTGATGGCTGGGACAAGGTTATGACCCCATCAACCAGCAACCTTGTGAGAATGGGTCACGCAAGAAATATACTTTTTGAAAATGTAAACTTTGTAAATAACTTCAACAGTCATTTTCTTGAACTTGGAGCCTGTAAGGGGGTAACGGTGAGAAACTGTGTTTTTAAGGATCAGTATCAGGTAAACGGAAAAACTTCCCCCAGTGAGGCTATACAAATTGATGCCTTGCACACAAAAAGCTTTCCACTTTACGAAAGTTACGACGGAACAGCCTGCAGGGATATTTATGTTACGGGATGTACCTTTGAAAACTTAACAAGGGGTGTAGGCACCCACGCAGTTATTTTGGACGATAACGGCTATTACGATGGAATTAATATTTATAATAACACCTTTACAAATATTACTGACTATGCTGTTGTTTCTCTGTGTTGGAAAAACAGCAAGGTGAATAACAATGTGATAACGAACTGCAAAAACGGAATTTTGATAAGGTCTATGAGGAGCGACTTTAATCTGATGTATGACGGAGAAAAATTTACTTCTCCGCTAAAAAATTACAATGTTCAGATTAGCGGAAACACCATCAACGCCAACGGTACCTGTGTTCGCCTATATGGTGTAAATGTTCAGAAAAAAGTAAAATGGACATATGACGGTGCCAGCGGAACAGTACCTGTAGGTGACTACGCCCTGTACAATGTTTCTGTTTTTAACAATACCTTGAAATCAAAGGATTCGGCGGTTAAGATGTACCACACCTATTCCTGCAAAATCCTTAAAAACAAGGTTTATGTCTCGGGAGCAAAAACAGGATTGTCTGGTATTTATTCTTCAGATACTTCCGGAAGTAATATTGTTAGTCACAACACCATACAAAACTTAAATGGAAAAATTATGAAATCGGGAATTTTGTTCTCCGGTGCTTGCAAAAATAATACAATCTACAATAACACTATTAAGGGAAATATACAAAATGGAATTTTCCTTTACAACGGGGCAAATAACTGTAGAGTAAATAACAACAAATTATCCGGTACAACAACCAACGGTGTTTATATATATGGCAGTCAAAATGTTGCGACAACAAGCAATAAGATTGCACCAAAGACCGGAAACGGAATTATGATAAAAAAAGGTTCTTCTTCGTCAAAGCTTGAAAAAAACACTGTAAAGGGCGGAATTATCGGCGTAGGCGCATCAAACTCCACAGCTAACAATGTTACAGGAAATGTTACTGCAAGCAACGATTATGGCCTTTATTTTAATAACACAAAACTAAAGAATATAAAGAATAATACTATAAACAATGCAAAATCAAACGGAATTTATATTGGGAACACAAGTTTTTCTTCAATAATATCAAACAAAGTAACAAATTCACTGTGTTCTGGAATTTATGCATTTGGTTCCACAGGCAAGGTGCTGAATAACTCCGTTACAAACAACAAAAAGTACGGTATGTACTTTGACAGCGGTTCAAAAAATAATATTTACAAAAACAGCTTTTCATACAACAAAAAGGGTGACATCTATCTGTACAGCAGTAAGGGTATTGTGACAACAAATATTGCAACACCACAAAATCTTAAAAGTAAAAGCTATGCCTTTGACAAAACAAAACTTAGTTGGAAAAAGTCAAAGAATGCGGAGTATTATAGAATATACCGCAGTACAGACAAAAAGACTTTTATCCATATTGATTCCACAGAGGGAAATGTAAGCACCTACAATGACAAAAGACTTACACCGGGCAAAAACTATTATTACAAAATTGTTCCTGTTGTTCACAGCGGAAAAACCTATGTTGTTGGCAGTGAGTCCAACGAAAGAAGGGCAAAGACAGGTGTTGTAAAGGCAAAAATAGAAAAGACGGTACAGAACAAATCAAATGCCGTCAGGGTTATTTGGAACAACAATTTCACACCGGAAAAATATCTGATTTACAGGAAGGAAATTGGGAAAAAAAGTTATTCACTGGTGAACACCGTAAAGGGAAATGCCCTTAGCTACTACGATATGAATGTTACTCCCGGCAAGACCTACTATTACAGGGTAAGGCAAATCTGCTACGGTGAAAAAAACAAGCTGATTGCAGGGGAGATTTCCAATACAGTAAAAATCCGTTGTAAAGTAATGACAAACAAAATTACCTCGGTTAAGAGAATTAGCAAGAACACCGTGAGAATTTCTGTTAACAACAGTATGGGTAATACCGGCTACAAAATCTATTATAGCAACAGGGAAAACGGAAAATACTCCTTGCTTAGAACTGTAAACTCCAACAAGCAATCCTCCATTACTGTTAATCTGAAGTGCGGAAAAAAATATTATTTTAAAGCAACGCCTTTTGTAAAACAAGGGTCAAAGATATACTACGGTTACTATTCTAATATTGAATCAATATAAAAGCAGGAGCTGTGCATTCCTTTTGCACAGCTCCATTTCTTATTTAAAATTTATTCTGATTTCGACAAAATTTGTTGTCTGAATGAGTCATAATAGTAGATGAAAGAAAGAATCGCTTTTACTTAAATCTAAAACACAACAACAAGAATGTTACTATATGATACCATATATTGGGGTTTAATTCAACTAAAGAAATAAAAGATTGGTTATTTTAATAGTGTTTTTGACCTATTTCACAATATACAGCCCTTGTATTTGTGCAAAATAACGTAGAAATCGCCTTGAAATAGGGTTACAAATATGTTACAGTATAATGAGGAAACACCGAAAAAATCACGCTGAACACTATTTTTATAAATGATTTAATCTGTGTTCCCCTAAGAACGGAGAATTACTATGTCCAGAAAAATTGGTTATGCTTTTCTTTGTAAAAAAGGAAAGGTGCGAGAGAAAAATCAAGATAACTACTGGTGTATGGGTGATTATCTGCCACAGGAGAATGAGGGGCAGGAAAGAACCATTACAGGTGAGATAAACCTTAAGGAAATTAAGGGAGCTTTTTGTGTTTTTGATGGTATGGGTGGAGAAGCTTGTGGAGAAGTTGCCTCCTCTATATCTGCCACCACCTTCAACAACATTTACAAATCCATTGTTGATTTTGGCGTTCAGAGCATTGTGGATATGTGCTACATAATGAACAAGAATGTCTGTCGCTTTGCCCAGAGGCACAATATTCAATATATGGGTACCACAGCAGCTATGCTGTTTTTTGAAAACAAAGAGGTGTATGCCTGCAACCTTGGTGACAGCAGGATTTTTCTCCTAAGGGGAGATTCACTCCAGAAGATTTCTGTTGACCATGTTGCCGAGGGTACAATTTTTAAAAAACCACCTCTTACACAACACCTGGGTATTCCCCGTGATGATTTTAAGATTGATCCCTACATTGTTTCTCTGAAGATACGCAAAGGGGACAGATTCCTTATATGCTCCGACGGTCTTACAGATATGCTTAGCAAAGAGGACATTGAGGCATTTATGTTGGAAACCCACAACATTGAGGATTGTGTAAACGATATGATGGAACTTGTTTATGCTCGTGGTGCGGTTGACAACACAACCATTGTGCTGTGTGAGGTAAGATAGCTATTAGTTATGATGAGAAATGATAAATAAAAATTATCCGGACACTTTTATAGGTGGCCGGTTTTTTTATCTTATAAAAATTTGTTTTATCATAAAAAGACTGTGGCATACCAAAATGCCACAGTATGCCACAGTACCTAAAATTTTTGTATGAAATTTATTTGATAATTCCCTGGAAAATCTTTACCTTAAGAATTTCCAAAACAGCATTGTCAAGGGCTTCCTCAGTTACAGTACCGTTGTTAACAGCACTTGTAAAGTACTTTACTGTTTTATCAAGATTCTTTGGCATTATAAGTACCTGCGCACCATCGTTAAATGCCTTTACGGCTTCAGCACCGGTGCTTGTTTTTTGTTCACAGAGCTTGTCCGAAGTCGTGAGAGAATCACTGTAAGTAAATACTTCTTTGTCACCGTTCAACATGACAAATAAAGGTGTTTGTGCATAGGATTTTGTTTTACCAACCATCTGGGCAAAGGCCTTGTCGTCCTCTTTGTTTTGCTCAAAATAAACAATTCCACCAACAGGGTATTTTGCAAGCTGTTTCTTTGTAGTTTGACCTGCCACGGTGGCAACATCCACACCTGTAAGTTCTTCCGGTGTTACAACAAGCAACTGGCAAATCTTTGCGTTTAAGTCCATATTTTCAAGGAGCTGTGTTGCTTGAATTGTAGTTGGGTCGGCAGGAGCAGTGGTGGCTTCCATAACGGTTGTAGTTGTTGGGGCGGTAGTGGTGGTTGTGGTTGTTCCCTTGACTACATCGTTATATACATCTGTAATCTGTTCTCTAAATACAAATGCACCAACTGCAAGTATTGCAACAATGAGCAGTATTACAATGAAAATAACTAGTCCTTTGTGATTTTTTTGTGCGTGTCTTCCTTTTGTTGACATAATAATTCACCTCGTTATTTCTTTAGAAAATACTGAATAAGTCATTTACACATATTGTACAGTCAAATTTTTCGTCAGTTTGTACAAACAAACCGCAGGGATGCCTGACCATTGCCGGGATTTTTTGGGCAAACGGTTGGAAAATATGCAAACAAGATGAGTAAATATATCTTAATTGTGATTTGTTCAGTGTTTCCTTAATTTTATCATATTATTACTAAAACAACAATGCGAAATTTGTAGTTACTAAATAAATACTAAACAAATTATTTTGATTTATTGTATTCTATAAGTCCTTTGGCTATACCGTTAACCATTTTATTTTGAAAATCCTTTTCTGACATGAGCAAGTCCTCATCCGGGTTGGTCATAAAACCAAGCTCAATCAGTACAGTTGGAACTTCTGTAAAGTTAAATCCCACCAAATCGTTTCGTGCAACAGTTCCCCTGTTGTTAAGTCCGGTGGCATTTATGTAATTTTCAAGTATAATACTTGCCGCCTTTTCGCTTGTCTGGGCTAACTGTGGGCTAACATAATCAGATGCAGGATACAGCAGAGATGCCCCCCTTGCAGAGCTGTCGTCCACTCCGTCAGCGTGTATTCTGAACACAAGGTCAACATTCAGCTTGTTGCCCATTTCGGCTCTGTCCCTAAGGCTCATTTCCGTTCCCGAGGTTGTCCTTACCATATAAACATCTGCTCCCAGCTTTTCCAGCTTTTTCTGAAGCAAAAGGGCAACCTCTAATGTCAGCTCACCCTCACGCTTGTTTGTTGCAACACCTGTTGTTCCGGTTGAGGAATTTTCAACTGTTGTTTCTGTTGCGCCGGGATATTTTGGCTCAACATATTCCTTGGTGCATCCGTGGCCGGCATCAACAAGGATTTTAAATCCGGCAAGCTCCCCCTGCTTTACAGCCTTAGTTGTAGCAGTAGGGGTGGGAGTTGATGTTGATGTGATTTTGGTTGTGACAGTAGTTGACGGTATGCTAGTTGTGGTTTCTTTTTTTGTGCCGGTACTTTCCTGCGAACAAGCTGTTACAAAAATAACTGTTAGCACAAGGAAAAGAGAAGTTAAAATCTTTTTCATTTTATACCTACTTATTCTGAGGGTCTGTGATAGGCTTCATATAGTACTTTGGAGTATTTGCCTCAATTCTGTTTGCAAGCTCTTCGTTGCCCTCAAAGCGGAAAAGCATCATCTGAATGTCAAACAGTTCCTTGTTAACAGCAAAGCCGGAACCCTGCTTGTATGCAAGGAGAGTTGCAATTCTGTTGTTATACATAATTTTTGAAAGACGATAGTAGTCCTTGTTCTCAACCAGATTGCGGATAAGCCCCATCTTTGGCATATAGTAAAAGTAAAGTCTTGCTCTTGCGCCTGTTCTCTTAGCCAAAGCCCAGATGTTGTTTTTCTGACGGTCATAATAGGAGGAAATAGCTTTGATAAACATTTGTCTTGACCTCTTTCTAAAGTACTTTTTCCATATATCGTCGTGCTTTTTCATAGCCCTTTCAAACTGTTTGCAGGAAACATTCAGCAAAACTATGTTGTTGGCACCTGAGGTGGATGTTTTTGCTTTTTTCTTCCAGCCTCGTGAATATACTCTGCGCAAAACAGCATCTATTTTGTAGGAAATATTGAACTTTTCACCCCAAAGCTCCACAGTTTTAACCTTTTCAAGTGGATCAAATGGAAAGTCAAACAGGATCTGGTTAAAGCTTTTGATAGAGCAGTTGGAGTTGATTTTTCCGCTATGCCCCTTAGCTATCATATTAAAGATAAATCGGCTGACCCTCTTTTTGCCTGCAATTTTCATTATGTTTACAAATGGTGTGGTAAGAAAATATTTACAGCTTTCAAGGGAGCTTAGCCTGCAAAAGTGTTTTTCCCATCCATGCTCAAAGAATCTTAGCTTAAAGTGCTTTAGCATACTGTTTTCTTCGGTTCTAAGAGGTACAATTTCAACATATAAACCACATTTGAAAGCGTTGCCCCTTTGGGAAAGGGAAACATTTGTGGTTTCGGTATTACTGTACCTTGCGGAGTAATCCATATAGTTGGGATTGTTGTGCATAGAATCAAAGCTTCTGTGCTTAATCCTCTTTTTCTCCATAATGTTGCACAGCTTTATAAAGTCGTCGTTTCTCACCATTATTTTTACAAATGGTTCGTCGGTTTCTCCCAGGACAATCGCCTTGGCGGCTGTGCTGTCAAACAGAGAATATGTGATGTTGTTCTCGTCACAAATATCTCTGATTTCACACAAAAGCTGTAAGAGAACCTCTTGTATTGTTGTGTTACTCATCAAAATCACCTTCTTCAATAAGGTCTTTATCGTTGTGCAAAGGTCCGTCAACCTTGTTCTTAAGAGGATCAAGGTCTTTAAGACTTATGCACTCTGTTTCAACGGAAATATTCAGCTCATTAAGCAGACTTTCAAGGTGTTTGTAATCAAGTGAAGTGATAACAGTATCTTCGTTGATTATTCCCACATTTCTAAGTGTTTTTGAAAGGGTTTCGCCATCTTTAAATGGAGCAGTCCATTTATCAATAAATTCGGAAAGTACCTTTTCTTTTTGTGCGTCATTAGCAGGCTGTTCTTCTCCTGTTTCAACACATATGTGGGTTAATCCATCGGCATAGCAGAACTGTTCCTTAAGGAATCTCAGCTGAGCGTAGAACTTCTTGATAAGCAAAGCCAAAAGCTTTTCGTCAGTTGTACTTGATGCCGAAATATACAGCCCAACTGCCCTTTGGCTGTTGCCCTTTTTGTACTGAATTTCACCCTGCAAATAATACCTCCAGAATTCATTTTTTATACTTTCAGACTCTTTTTCAAGGTCATCCAAAAGGGAGTAGTCGTTGCAAAGTCTTATCTTTGCCATAAGGGTGGCGGCGTCTTTGTCCTTTGCCAGATTTTCGCATATTTTTTCTACATATAACTTGTAGTCATCTCCCAAAAGTTCCCGGTTGTCCTTTGAGAATTTCAGCAGAGAACAGATGTCTTTTGTGTTTTCTCCCTCAATGGTAAGGTCGATAAATCTTTCACAAAGCTCTCTGTTATTCTTCAAAATTTCAAGGGCGTCCTTTACCTTTTGTATAGTGTCAAAGGAGTCCAAATGTTTAAGGAGAATGTCCTCAATGTCAAGGCGTACAAGTCCGTTGAGGGTGTTTTTATAGGCATTGATGTACTGCGGTACAAGAGAAACCTGGTTTTCACCATTATTTTCAATGTCAAGGCGGTACTTCATAAGCTCGCCGTCATTTGGATACTGTTCAAAACCTCTGTCTATCAGCGAGGTTAGCTCCTCTCTATTTTTCTCGATGCCCATCTTCATAAGAGTGATAATTCTCAGCTTGATTACCCCAATGGAGTAGGGGTGCTTTTTATCAAGTTTATAAGTTTCGTCATAGACGGAGTTATAGCTTCCAAGGCTGAAATTATGCACTGCATTTCTGAATGACATAATTTCCTCTTTCAAATCTAACATAAATTCTGTAGCCCTGTTTTTGTCCTCATAAACCTGTATCATTCTCAATGCTTTTGAAATTTTGTTACGGTTAAATAATGTGTAAACTGCCTTATCCGCCATATCATCGGGAATTTTTATGATTATAGGGTGGCGATACTTGTAAACATTGTCGTAATCATCCCTGCCAAAGTAATCCTTGTCAAATTGCAGGGCAAAGAACTCGCTGAAAATTTCTTCCAGTCGGATATAATTCTTGTACCTATGGGCGTTAATAATTTCTTTTTTGTTCTTCTCAAAGTAATGGGTAAAATACTTTGACTTTTTCCTGCCCGTAGCAAGGAAGTTAAGATTTTTAAGAACAAGCCACGGTGCCATAATCTGCATAGCAATGGACTTTTTTCTCAAAAATTTCTTTGTTTCCTTCTGTGGGCTGATAAAGTGGTTGATTTCCTTTCGTATAACCTTGTAGTCAAGGTCAAGGGAATAGATTGAGTTGTGACCGCCCTGCTCTGTTGCGGGAGGAACAAACATCCACTCGTCCTCGTAATGCTCCACAAGGTAGTCATTTATAAAGTCGGGAGCCTGTCCCATTGTGTCCACAAACAGCACATTGTTTTTGCTGTTGCCGAAAATCTCTTTTTTGAATAGCAGAGGAGTTCCGCCCCAACGCAAAACAAGATATGGACAATCCTCTTCTTTGTAGCTGAACATTTTCTCCTGCAACTTGTCCAAAACCTTGTCCCTGCCGAAAATTCTCATTTTCAGTCGGTAAAAACCGTAACGGAACTGGTTTGCACAAAAGCGGTAGGAATACACAATACAGGGATTTATTAGGTCGCTGTAAAGGGTAATGTCCTTAGTGTATTTCTCCCAAGATTTGCCTGAATCAGGGAGATAGTCGTAGCATATAATGTCAATCATATCTCCGGCTGTGTCGCTTGAGATAACCTGTGTGGAGTGTACTGCCGATGAGGTTTTGTCGGTGTATCTTGCAATGACATTGTGAAAGTTGTGGTTAAGCTCCTGACATTCAAGAATTCTGTTGTCGGGGAGTTGTGTTCTGCACACCTCCACAAATTTTTCCCAGTTGTTTCTTGTCATTGTGATGTCCATATCGTCATCCCAAGGGATAAATCCCCTGTGCCTTACAGCACCAATGAGTGTTCCGCCTGCAAGCTGGTAATCAATATTGTTTTTTCTGCAAATTTCATCTACCTCTTTAAAGAGGGTGTATAAATGTTTTTGTTTATCAGTCAGCATTTTACTACCAATTTCCTATTAAAAATCAAATACAGATTTGTCGTTGTGTCCCTGATGGTCAAGGTTGAAATCCTTTTCGTTGAGTTCTTCCATATAGCAAATATCCTCGTCAAAGGTTATTTCCTTATTTACCAAGGTTTTGTAGAGTCCCGTAATGATTTTGTTGTTAAGCTTGGTATCTTCATTAATCTTATATTTTGCAATAAATTTGCTTGTGCGGTTCTTGGACAAAGCACCGGTCTTTACAAAAATATTAATAAGGGTCATTGCATTTGGATAAATCTGTGCCATTCTGTCCTTGTAGTCGGTGATAAGACGCTTTTTGTTGTTCATAGACTTAAGGGTAGCCTCTTCCTTATCAAGTCCGATGTTTTCAAGGATTTTGTGGGTGAAACCGCCGTTGTAAATTGCGGTAAGGTCCCTACATATCTCTGTAAGAGAAGATATGAATTTTGCATTAAGAATGTTGAGAAGATATGGGTCGGATGCGGAATTAAGACATTCAATATAAATTCTGTATGCATCATTGGTGTTGCCCAAATAGTAGAGGGCATCACCCTTTAGCTGTAAGCAATAAAGATATTCTTCACTTTTGCTGTCGCACTTTTCCATATATTCTTCAATTCTTCTAAGAATTTCGCCAATTTCGTTGTAGTCCTCACAGGCGAGAATTTCTGCGGAGGTAAGGGTTACGAATGCACTGTGATTAATGCTTTTGTAGTATTTGTAGTACCATTTTGTAATAAGATTTTCAATTTCTGAAAATTCATTTTTGCGGAATTTGTTGATGTACTTTTCCCTTAGTGACAAAATGCTCTGAATCAACTCAAACTGTCGTTTTGCCTTTTTGGCAGTGGTGTTGGCATTTTCGGCTCTTGTCTTCAAAACACGGAACTTGCAGTCATATACATCGGCATTGTCCTGCAAAATTTCCTCCAGCTTTGTTATGAGGTCAAGGGCCTCCTGAGCCTTTTTGTCCTTTGCCAGGCTTTGACAATAGTCAAGATAAAAGCTGAGGTTTTCCTGGATAATGTCCACAATGTCAAGTCTGATTAAACCGTTGTAGGTTTTGTACCAGGCGTCAATATATCCAAGGAGAGTTTCCTCCCTGTTGTTCTCCAGTTGTGTATCAAGAAGGAATTTGATAAAGTCGCCGTCCTCAGGATAAAGGGACAGTCCTCTTTCTGCAAGGGATTTAATTTCATCCTTAGACTCATTAAAGTCGGTTTCCTTTGAAAGAAAACTTAGTTTTAGCTTGAGAACAGGAACATTCTTTGGATACTTTTCAAACAGCTCATTAATCAAAGGCAGGCTTTCCTCACATTCCTTGGAGGCAAAGTGAGATACAGCCTTTCTGAATTTGAAAATATCCTGTTCAAGCTCAGCCATATAGGCGGTTTTTTCATCCTTATTATATTCGTAAATTTCAATGAATCTTTTTGCAATAGATGTACTTCCTGTGTTGAAAAGTGTTTCAAGCATAATCTCAAACATTTCTTTAGGAATGTCCATAAGTATTGGGCGGAAGTATCTGTATGCTCCGGAATAGTCACCTCGTCCGGCAATATTCCTTGCATTCTGAATATTTACAATTTCATCAAAAATTTCTCTTAAGGCCGGATAGTTCTTCTCTTCCTTGTACTTCTGAATTTCCTCGTATCTGTCACGAAGGGACTGTGAACTTTCAAGGTTCTGTGCAATAACATTGATTTTGTTGCCCATATCCTTAAGGTCCTGCCATCTGTTCATATGGGTAATGGTGATGTTTTTACGCTTTCTGTAATTTCTCTTAACCTTTTTCTGAGAAACAAAATGGTACATCTCGCCCCTTATAACAGGGAAAGGGATTTCTGTGTTGAACACAGCCTCGTGGCTCTGCTGTTCTGTAACAGGTGGAATAAACATCCACTCGTCACCGTAGTGGTCAACAAGGTAGTCGAATGGTCTGTCGGGGCATTGTCCCATTGTTCCGTCAATAGGAATATTTACACGACTTTCACCAAAGGTCTTTTTGTCAAAAACAAGGGGAATACCGCCCCAGTGTAGTACAAGATAATCGCACTCGTCCTCGTTGTACTGGGACATCTCCTGCTCTAACTTTTTAAGGACATAGTCTTTGCCCTTAAGACGAATCATAAGTCTTGACTTAAGGTACCTAAAAGCATTGATTCTGTATCGGTAGGAGTAAATAAGACTTTCGTTCAGCAGGTCGCTGTAAAGCATAAGGTTCTGTGTGTATTTTTCAAGTGCCTCACCTGTATTTGGCAAAGCGTCATACACCAGTATGTCAATAACATAACCTGCAATATCGTCGTGCATAAGTTGGGTTTTGTGCAGGGCTGTTGTTGTTGTGTCGGTATATCTTGCCACCATATTGTGATAGCCACGGTTATTCTGCTGACATTCCAAAGCTCTGTTCTTTGGCAGAGCACCGTTGTTGCAAACCTGTAAAAATTTGTTCCAGTGCTTTCTTGTCATAGTAATATCCATATCGTCATCCCAAGGAATAAACCCCCTGTGACGGATAGCACCAATGAGTGTTCCCCCTGCAAGCTGATATTCTATATTGTGTTCCCTACAAATGGCGTCAATCTCTTTGTATAATTCAAAGAGTTTGTCCTGCATATCAGTTCTCATATGCCCTCCAAGTAACAAGTAAATAGTAAAATTCTACTTTGTTTTAGTTTAGTTTAAAAATAATCGTATCCGCCTGTGATCTCAAGCAATGTTCCGTTGATAAAGTCATTAGTCATTGTGTCATACACAAGCTTGGCAACTTCTTCGGGTTGAGCAAAGCGGTGGAGATTAATCTTTTTGTTGATTCTGTCGTAGCTTTCCTGTGAACGACCGTTCTGCCAAGGTGTTTCCACAAAGGAAGGGGCAATTGCATTGATGGAAACATTCTGTCCGTCAAATTCTTTCAAAAGACATTTTGCAAGGTGGTGAACACCCGCCTTTGAAACGGAGTAAACGAGAGAGGAGCTGTATGACAATGCTCCTGCAAGTGAACCCATAAGGATAATCTTGCCTGCCTTGTTAAAGTGAGGTTTAAACTTCTGAATCATAAATGTTGGAACCGAAAGGTTTGTCCTTAAAATTTTATCCCACAGATCATAGTCGTATTCTTCAAACTTTTTGTATGTGCCAATGGCTGTGTTGCAAACAAGCCAATCAATAGTTGGGGAGATTTTCAAAACTTCTGTAACAAAGCTTTCCATACCCTCGTATGTGGACATATCAGCATAAACAAATGTTACCTTTTCTTTGTCGGTGTCAGAAAGCTCAGTGAGCATCTGATCTACCTGCTCCTGTTCAAAATAGTTTATAATCAGCTTGTCACCGCTGTCCTTTGATTCCATAAGGAGTTTGTTGGCAATGGCTTTTCCAATGCCGGAAGTACCGCTTGTTACAATCATTGTCTTTGACATAATTTTAACCTCTTTGCATTAATTTGCATCAATAATTTGCATTAATATTCTGCCCCAAAATCAGCAGGCAAAAAAATATATAATCTAACTAATATATTTTATCACAAGGCAATAATGTAGTCAATAAAGGGTGGGTTACAAATTACTTACAAAATAAAAAATTACATATTAAAATAACCCTTGGAACTTAGTTCCAAGGGTCAATCCCGAAAGATTAATCGTTATCAATGTTGTCAAGCTTGTCAACATTACTTTGAATCTTCTCGCATATTGCCATAAAAGTATTAAATTCCTCATCGCTGACGCCCTGGGTGATTTCTTCGGTAAAGCTACGAAGACCATCTAACTCTCTTTCAATTAGTTGCAAGGAATTCTCGTTGACTCTTAGTCTAACGATTCTTCTGTCATTTTCGTCAGTTACTGCTGTGAGATAACCGTCACTTCTCAGCTTTTCTACCTCACGTGAGCAAAGTCCCTTTGATACATTAATACCCAAAGCAATACTGCTTATTGTATCATTATAGGGCTTGTGATAAATACTTACCAGAATTGCCAATCCTGTGGGGCTGATTACCTCATCGTTAATCAGATTTGACTGGGCACAATTCCTGAAAGCGCTTATTGTTGATTTGCACAGTTTGCTGTATTTGATAGTTTGTTCTGCAGAGATATTTTTTGCCATTTTTCCACTTCCCTATATTATTATAATTAAATAGTAATTTTTCTATACACACAACTATATATGTACCACAAAGTATGTTAATTGTCAACTGATTATGATATTTCTTTAACAATTTATTTATATTTGATTGAATATGAAAGAATGTGATGAAATTTGTGATTGAATTTAGTTATTTTGCTTTTGACATATTAATATTGTTGTGATAAAATTATTGACAAATTATATATTTTTTAAACATTGGAGAATAAAAATGATTTTCAATTTTGATAGTATGGAAAGTGTAACAATAAAAAACTTTAAGGGAGGAGAAAAGGAAATTACCGCCGAAATGTTCTGTGACGACCACGGCAGAATTATGAAGGCAACCTTAATTCCGGGAGCTTCTATCGGCTACCATAAGCACGAGGACAACGGAGAAGTAATCTTTGCCCTAAAAGGAAACGCCAGGGTGCTTTATAACGACGGTGAGGAAACTCTTAAAGAGGGTGAATGTCATTATTGCCCAAAGGGCAACAGCCACAGCGTAATCAACGAAAGCGACAGCGACTTTGTAATGCTGTGCGTTGTGCCAAATCAAGTTTGATTAGTTAATAACATGGATAAGAAAACCCCGACAGCCGAATAATGGTTGTCGGGGCAGTTCTTTGCCATTGGTTATTTCAA
This sequence comes from Ruminococcus sp., assembly GCA_034116205.1. Taxonomy (GTDB): domain Bacteria; phylum Bacillota; class Clostridia; order Oscillospirales; family Acutalibacteraceae; genus Ruminococcoides. The sequence goes on from JAXESA010000067.1 coordinate 17,992, forward strand.
AAGTTCTGTAGGTACGATATCTGCCATCATTTTATAGGCGTCCTCCGACGGGTGGAGGTGGTCGCCGCTGTCAAAGCCTTTTTTAAAGGCGGAGTGGCGGTTTTCGTCACGAAGTGCCTTGTCAAAGTCAACACAACCGTCAAAGTCGGAGGTTGTCCTAATCCAGTCATTAACTTGATTTCTAAGCTCCTCACGGAAGTCGGCATAGGTTCTCCAACCCTCAATGGGCAGAAGTGTTCCGCCGTAAACCATTAATCCCAACTTTTTGGCAATGTCTATATATTCCTTTAGTCCGTCAATCATTTCGTCAGCGGTAGGCAAGTCACTCCAAGGACGAAAAACGTTGTTTTCATAGCCTACGGGGTGGATTATGTCGTTGATTCCGTGCTGTATTATAACAGCCTCTGCACCTGAAACAGATGAAATCTCCCTGCCAAATCTGTTACTGCCCTTTAGTCCGTAGCTGTCGTACTGAATGCACTCGTACTGTCTTAATATTCTTGTACCACACACAGCTCGTCTTACAACAGAAGTGTTTTCAAAACCCTTGTCAAAGCACCTCTGTGTCAGGTAGTCCGGCCAAGACTGTGCTGTGATGGAGTCGCCGTAGCAAATCAAAGCCTTGTTACTACTATCTGTTAAAACCTCAATATTGTTCAGAAAGTAGAACCAGTTGGTGTTCTTTGTTTTTTTCACAGGGAGTACCGGTGAGTGGGTGTTGTCGCCAAGGGAGTAAAAACCCTTTGAAAGTGGTCCTGTTACAAGAACAGATGACCTTGTTTCGGTAAATTCCCCAAGATAAATGCTTACGGATATGTAGTCATTCCTTTTTACTTCAAGGCTGATTTCGTCACTTTTAATTTCTGTCAAGGGTTTTATTTTTACACTCTTTCCACCGTCAAAGGTAATTTCCCTAATGGTGTTGCTTTCAAGTACACCCTTTTCGTCAGAAATTGCAACAGTTGCCCCTGTTATTGTTATAGGCTCATTTCCACAGTAGTTGGAAAATGTAAATCTCAGCTTATTGCCGGTGAAAGCCATCATAACAGGATAGCGCAGTGTTAAATCCTTTGTGTAATTTTCCACCTGACGGGTGAGTATAGATGTTGCATTGCACCAGGCAGAAACCCATTTTTTATTCTCCATAGTCTTTCCCCTTAAAATCTTCTTACAATAGAATATAACAAATAAAGAAATATGTCAAAAAAATTTGAACTTTTTGTTGTGTTATTGTATTATGATAGGCGGAAGAAAATTAATATGTCATATGAAATTATGATGTCTCAAAGGCTCCCTCGGATGAGGTATTCCCTTGCTAAGGGAAATGCCCCAACGGGGCAAAGGGTTTGCTGTTTTCGCCAGAAAAGCTGTCGCCAAAGGTGACTGAGGGAGTGAAAAAGTAGTCAATACATCTTGGTATGTCTTTAGAAGTCAAGGTTTGTGTCAGAACATTAAATCATACTATCATCTAAAGACAAAGAGAGATAAAGAGAACACTTTTTCCCTCCTTCCACCGCAAGCGGTCCCCCTCCCTCATCCGATGGAGGCTATCTGTAAATAAAAGTGCCTACTCCTGTCATTCTAAGGAAGCAGAGCTACCGAAGAATCTTAACGGAAAGCAGTGCAGATTATTTGGATATCAATATATCATATGAATTTCAGATTGTCTTTGAAAAGGAGGAGAGCCTTGTGTCGGTATTGTCGGCATTTGATTTGGGAGTTACATTTGTAGAAAAGGAGCTTTTTTCGTCCATTACCTTTAATGTGGAGGAAAGGGACAAAATAGGCTTTATTGGTGCTAACGGAGCAGGAAAAACCACAGTGTTCCGTGTGCTGACAGGGGCGGTTTCCCCTGACAGCGGTTCTGTGACCATTAGCAAAAATACTAAAATAGGATATATGGAACAGCACGCCTGCACTCACCTTGAAAGGACTGTTTATGAGGAGCTTTTGTCTGTTTTTCAGCCACTTATGGAGATGGAAAAACAGCTTGAGGAACTGCCTGCACAAATTGAAAAGGCAACAGCAGAAAAAGGTGATGTTCATTCCCTTATTGAACAGCAGGACGCTTTGCTTTCAGAATTTCAGGACAGAGGGGGACTGACCTTTAGGAGCAGAACAAAAAGCTCCCTTACCGGACTGGGATTTTCTTCTGATGACTTTGATATGGAAGTGGGCAAGCTTTCGGGAGGTCAAAAGAGCAAGCTTAGCCTTGCAAAGCTACTACTTTCCGGTGCAAATCTACTTCTCCTTGACGAGCCTACCAACCACCTTGATATTAACGCTGTAACCTGGCTTGAGGGATTTTTAAAGGACTTTGACGGAAGTGCAATAATCATAAGTCACGACAGATATTTTCTTGACGCGGTAACCAACAGAACAATGGAGCTTTACTGCAAGCACCTTATATCCTACAAGGGCAACTACACCCGGTATATGGAGAAAAAGGAAAAGGAGCAGGAGAATATCCGCAACAAATACGAAAACGATTTAAAAGAGATAAAGCGTATTGAGGGGATTATTCAGCAACAGATTGAGTGGAGCCAGGAGCGAAACTACATCACAGCCGCCAGTAAGCAAAAGGAAATTGACAGAATTAAGGCACAGCTTGTTCCACCGGAGGAGGAGAACAATCAGCTTAATTTCAAGTTCACCCTTAAAAGTGAAAGCGGAAACGATGTATTAATGTGCAACGGACTATCAAAGTCCTTTGGAGAAAACCACCTTTTTAATAACCTTAGTTTTCACCTTAGAAAAGGAGAAAAGGTGTTTATCCTTGGCGGTAACGGTACAGGAAAAACAACCCTGTTTAAAATACTTACGGGTAGGCAAATGCCTGATGAGGGTTATATCGACTACGGAACAGGAGTAAAGATAGGCTACTTTGATCAGTTGCAGGAGAGCCTTAACCTTGACAACGACTCCTTTACGGAAATTCACGACACATTTCCAAATATGACGGAAACGCAGGTGCGTACAGCCTTGGGAAGATTCCGCTTTAGAGGGGATGATGTGTTCAAAAAAATGTCACTTATGTCCGGAGGAGAAAGGGCAAGGGTTAACCTGTTAAAGCTGATGCTTAGGGGGGATAACCTGTTACTCCTTGACGAGCCAACAAACCACCTTGACACATTTTCAAGGGAAAGTCTGGAGAAAACTCTGACCGAATATGAGGGAACTCTGCTCATAATCAGCCACGACAGATATTTTGTGAACAAGCTTGCCCACAGGATTTTGTACCTTACCGAGGACGGCTTTAAGGAATACTTGGGAAATTACGACTACTTTATGGAGCATTGTGAACAGCAGGATATAGATTCACCGGCTCTAAAGGTGAAAAAGTCAGAGGACAAACCCAACGAATATAAGCAGAAAAAGGAAGAAAGGGCAAGACAGCGAAAGAGAGAAAACGACATTAAAAAGGTTCAAGCATTAATAGAAAGCCTTGACGAAAAAATTGCACAGGTACAGGCGATGTTGGCTGACGAAAATGTAAGCACCGACTACGAACAGCTTATGAAATACACCGAAGAGTTAAACACCCTCCAAAAAGAACAGGAGGAGGCATTTGTACTTTGGGAGGAACTTGAGAACAGCTAATGTTTTAAGGATATGAATAAATAAAAGGGCAGTTTCAAAACTTTTACAGCTTTGAAATTGCCCTTGTTTTATATTATTAAATTATTAAATTTTTTAAAAACCTCTGTTTTTAAGGTCACTTACAAGGCTGACATAAAATTCCCTTACATCAAATCCCGGTATGTTTTCTCTGTTAAGGTCAATCATATCCCCGTGGGAAATTCCCCTTTTTCCCGGGGCTTTCAGCAATGTAAAGTTTTCTCCCCAAGGAAATGACTTTGTTGACACAAGTCCGTCATTTTCGCCATCAAAGCGCTTTACAAGATGGTAGGAAAAGTTCAGCGGGAATTTTCCCCCTGTTGCGTGTTTCAGCACAGAACCCACGCTTTGGCAGTAAACACCCTTTGGAGGTTCATAAGGCACAAGGGTTTGGTTGATTATTCCAACTCCGTTGGCGGTCAAGTCCACAACAGACGACATAAAGTCGGGAGTGCTGTCACCTAATTTTCTAAGTGCAGAGTTGTAGGTTCTTGCGATTTTGTTCTGCATAGAAACAGGGATTTTTGTCAGAAGATAGTCGGCAAATTCACATCCCCTGTGGGGTGTGTTGATTGTTGTAAGGGAGGCTACCTTATCCCCGATACCACACATCCCCAAGGCGTAGCGAATGTCAAGACCACCCTTTGAATGGGCTATGATGTTCACCTTTTGGCAACCTGTTTGTTGTACAATCTGGTTAATTCTGTTTGCAAGTTCAAAGGCACTGTCCTTTACCGAAAGGGCAGACTGGTGGTTTCCGTAGTAAACTGTTGCACCGTTTTTTGTAAGCTCCTCGGGAATTCTGCCCCAGTAGTTAAGGTGCTTAAGGTCACGAAAGAAAACACCGTGCACCAGAAGTATGGGGTACTTTGTCTTGCAGATTTCTTTCTCTTTTCGCCTTTCGTTCAGCAGATATTTTTCCTCTTCAAATCGGACTTCCTCAGCTGTTACTCTTATGATTTTGTACAGGGCAAAAAGGTTTGCAACGGGAATCCATCCGCACAAAAGTCCTATCACCCTGTGCTTTATACCAAGCTGAATAGAGGTGGAGTAAACGAAGATTATACCGTTCCAGAATATTACTGCAAGGGATAATATGCAAATCAGCAGATTTATAAGGTAGTCACCCCATTGATTTGGCACCATCCTTACAAGTTGAACAACCTGATAAATAACAGAAATAAAGCAGGCAAAGGAGAATGTAATAAGGCAGTCCTTTCCGTGACAGCAAAATTTTAGCCTTGTTGTGTGAACATTGCTGAGTAAAAAAGGAAGAATATTCACAAGGAGAAATGCAACAACAACACATAAAATTAACGCTATACTGCCTGTTCTCTCAATGAGAAGATATGAGTTAGTGCAAAACAAGCACAGGAGTATGTAAAGTGTATTTTTCAGCAACTGTAAAAAGCTTGTTTTTCTCTCTGTTTCACTCATAATCAATATGCCGCCAAAAGAGGGTTGATTTCGTGACCCTTTTTGTTTTCAATCTTTTTAATGTAATTTATGGACTCTGTAATCCCTTTGATTACACAGGTGTCAGGCTCATCTGCAATAGTGATTTTCAGATTTCTGATGTAGTCGCTGACAAGCTCCTTTAGTCCGCCGATTTTGCTAAGACCACCGGTGAAAACAATTCCGTTATGCAGTAAATCTCCGTTAAGTTCAGGCGGGGTATTTTCAAGCACATCCACAATGCCTCTGATAATTTCCAGCATAGTGTTCTGATAAATAGGCACAAGCTCGCTTTTCTTCACTTCTATTGCCTTTGGCAGACCTCTTTTAAGGTCAACCCCTTTCATCACAAAGGTTTTGTCCTCGCCCACCATTTTTACAAAGCCAATTTCCTTTTTGCACTGCTCCGCCATTTGCAGACCAATTGAAAGCTTGTAATTGTTTTTCATATATTTAATGATGTTTTTGTCCATTTCATTTCCCGCTTTTCGTAGGGAAATTCCGGAGCTTACACCCCCAAGGGAAAGTACGGCAATATCACTTGTGCCACCACCAAGGTCGGCAACAAGCTGCCCCTCACCGGAGAGTATATCAAGTCCTGCCCCTAAGGCGGCGGCCTTTGCCGACTCTATGAGGTAAACTGTCCTAACCCCATAGGAGCTAATAGCATTTACTATTGCCCTTTTTTCAACCTCGGTAATTCCGCCCGGAACAGCGGTTATAACACGAGGCATAGAAATTTTCTTTTTACCGATTTTTCCTATAAAAATCCTCACCATATTTTCCACAAGTTCAGATGCAGAAATTGCACCGTCAGCCATAGGGAATGTAGCCTGAACTCTCTTTGGAGTTTTGCCCAGGGTTTTGTATGCTCCCTCACCAACAGCGATTATGGAATTGGTGTATGTATCGTAAGTTATTACGGAAGGCTCATCAACAATTATACCGTCGCTTTGTGTTGCTATTCTTGTGTTGCAAGTTCCAATATCAATAGCAATATTCATAACTCAACCTCCTGTTTACCATAATTTATAATAATTATAGTCCAATGTTAAATTCTTTTCAAGTGGATGTGGCGTTGCAGAATGTACAGCAGTAAACTTCCTTTGCTCCGCCATTTTCTAAAATTCTGCAACATTCACCAAGGGTAGAGCCTGTGGTGATTATGTCATCTACTATCAAAATACTTTTGTCTTTTGTTAATTTACTGTCAATTAACCTGTATGCGTTTTTAACATTTTTTATTCTGTCCTTCCGTTTTAAGGTGTGCTGAATTTTGTTATCCCTGTGCTTTTCAAGGACTTCAACATAGGGGATATTCAGAAGGGCCGAAAGTTCCTTGCCCAAAAGACAGGACTGATTATACCCACGCTTTTTGTACTTGTTTTTGTGTAGAGGAACACTTGTGATTATGTCAAAGTTTTTATCTTTGTAGCAATCCTTTATGTCCTTTTCCATAAGCATAGCCAGCTGTCTTTTTCGGTCGGGCTTGTCGTGGAATTTATAAACCAAAATAGCTTTTCTGAAAATCCCGTCATAGGGAAAGGAAGAAACACATCTATACCCACCGTAGGCAAAACTTTCAATGTAGGAAGAGGGTAGTTTTTCCCTGCACTTAGGACAGCAACATTGGTCAATGCTGATAACTCTATTGCAAAAAGGACACCTTACGGGAAGTAAAAAATGCCTTATATAATTTATGAGTTTCATATAATATTATCCTTTAGTAAAAGGTGCTTTAGTCCGCAGTATCTTCCGTTTCTCCTGTTGCTAAGTGTCATATTTGCAACTATATTTTTGTCCCCAACAAGGATAAGTAGCTTTTTTGCCCTTGTAACCCCTGTGTATAGTAAATTGCGGTAGCAAAGGAGTGGGGGAGTGTTAAAGAGAGGGATAATCACAGCGGTAAATTCATTACCCTGACTTTTGTGTATTGTGGTGGCATAGCTAAGCTCAATATCCTGTGCAGAGTCAAAGTCGTAAATTGCAACTTTGTCGTCAAATCTGATTTTGATTCTCTGGTCTTTCTTCTGTATGTCCTCAATTATGCCGATGTCACCGTTAAAAATTCCAGAGCCTTGTTCTCCGTTGTCCCTTGTGTAGAGAATTTCGTAGTTGTTCTTGTACTGCATAACCTTGTCCCCAACACGCAGGACTTTTCGCCCAAACTTGATTTCCTTTTTATCATCGGAATGGGG
>JAXESA010000068.1:0-4037 GCA_034116205.1 Ruminococcus sp.
TCACCCCAGAATTCCACACGAACAGGATATTCATTGTCAGGTACAAAAAAGTCAAGGATTCCACCTCTGACGGAAAATTGACCTGTACCCTCAACCATATCTGTTCTTTCGTAACCAAGGAGGGTTAATGCGTCAACACACTTTTCTGTGGAAATTTGCTGACCCACTTCAATTTTCAAAGTTGCTTTTTCCAGCACATCCTTTGGAATTGTGTATTGTAGCAGTGCGTCAATAGTTCCAATTACCACATCACATTCACCAAGGGTTAACTTTGTCAGCACCTTTAGCCTTTGATGCTCATAATCTCTGGAAATACCGCTGACCTCTCTGAAATTCATATCCCTAAGGGGATAAACACACGCTCTTATTCCAAGGGTGCAAAGGTCGTTGCAAAGCACCTGTGCTTCCTTTTCGTCAGAGGCAACACAAAAAGCCCTGACATTATGAAAATGGCAGAGCGTACCTATAATATTAGCTTTAAATTCTGTGTTAAGTCCCGTTACGGCAACTGCACCGTTAATACCTGTGTAGGAATCCAGCTTTTTGTAGGCCTTTAATTCCGATATAGAATTAAATATAAAATTCATTTTTCACCTGCATTGAAATTATGAATTAAACAAATTCATTGCCTTGTCAACATTACCCTCTAAAATATAGGGCAATGCCTCACAGCAGTTTTCAGCCATTTGGTCAATGAGTTTAATTTCGTCATTACTAAATTTTGACAACACCCACTTGGCAAGGTCGTAGTCCGGATGAGGCTTTTTGCCAATTCCCACCTTAATTCTTGGGAAGGTGTCCTTTCCGCTTAAATATATGATATTTTTCACACCGTTCTGACCACCGTCACTGCCCTTTCGGCGAATTCTCATCTTGCCCACATCAAGGGATATGTCATCAAATATTAATACCACATTTTCGGCGGGAATTTTGTAGAAATTCATTGCCTCCACAACAGCCTGTCCACTGTTGTTCATATAGGTTTGGGGTTTCATCAGCAGAACTTTCTTACCGTCTATGGTACATTCCCCTACAAGGGACTTAAATTTGATGCGGTTTACATTTGCACCGAATTTTTCCGCAACTTTATCAAGGCAGATAAATCCTGTATTGTGCCTTGTATTTTCGTACTTTTTGTCCGGATTTCCAAGGCCAACCACCATATATTCAACTGACGAGGAAAACTTTTTTTTAGAAAACATAAACTCACCCTATGGCATAAAAATGAGGGGCACATTTACTGTGCCCCGATTAATTGTTTAAAAAATTATCTAACGCAAACTAACGCAAAAATTATGCGTTGATTGGAGAAACCGGCTTGTCAGCATAAATTCTCTCGATAGCCTCTGCAAAAACAGGAGCAACAGGAAGAATTGTAAACTTGTCAAGCATCTTCTCCTCCGGAATAGGCACAGTGTCAAGAAGTACAACTTCCTTGATTGGGCTTTTCTGGATTCTGTCAATAGCAGGACCTGAAAGTACAGCGTGTGTTGCACAGGCTGTTACATCAATAGCACCGCCCTTTTCGATGATAGCCTCAGCAGCATTACAGAGTGTACCTGCTGTGTCGATCATATCGTCAACAAGGATAACTCTCTTGCCCTTTGCGTCGCCGATGATGTTCATAACCTCAGAAACATTTGCCTTTTGACGTCTTTTATCAATGATAGCAAGACCACAGCCGATTTTAGCTGCAAAATTTCTTGCTCTTGTAACAGAACCAAGGTCAGGGGAAACAACTACATAGTCGTCTGCATGTGTACCCATCTTTTCTCTCATATGTGACGCAAGGATTGGTGCACCGATAAGGTGGTCAACCGGAATATTAAAGAAGCCCTGAATCTGGTTGGCGTGAAGGTCCATTGTAAGGATTCTGTCAGCACCTGCAGCAGTGATAATATCTGCACAAAGCTTTGCTGAGATTGGATCTCTTGCCTTAGCTTTTCTGTCCTGACGAGCATATCCGAAATAAGGCATAACTGCAGTAATTCTACCGGCAGAAGCTCTCTTCATAGCGTCAATCATAATCAGCATTTCCATAAGATTGTCATTAACCGGTGTGCAGGTTGACTGAACAATATAACAGTCACTACCTCTCACTGACTCGTTAAGTGAAACAGCGATTTCACCGTCGGAGAAAGTACAGCAGTTGCTTTTTCCAAGTGGGAGTCCAAGGCAACCGGCAATTCCCTGTGCTACATCTTTGTTGGATGAGCCGGAGAAAATCTTAATGTCTTTACCATTGAAATTCATTTTTTAATCCCCTTACCTATTTTATTATATAAAAATTTTAAACAAAAATTTATATCCCTTTTATATGTCTGTATTATACCCCTTGCGCCTTGCAAGCTCATTCAGCTCCTCAAGCTGCTGTGGGTCGTTGGCGCCAAGTACGGAATCTGAATTCTTGGCTGTGTAAGCAGTTACATTTTCGCCCTTCTCAAGAAGAATTGCAAGTGCATCGGGAAGATAATATTCCTTTGCATTGTTGTTACTCTTAATCTCTCCAAGGACAGAAAGTAGCTTTTCGCAGTTGAACCAAAAGCCTCCCGAATTAACTTCACTCACCTTTAGTTCCTCAGGAGTACCGTCCTTTTGCTCCACAATTTTAAGGAAGTTACCCTCCTTGTCACGGATAATTCTTCCGTAGCCGGTTGGGTCTGACACCTCTGCAGAAATAACGGTAGCAACACTTTCTGTATCGGTGTGTAGCTTCAGTGCACTTGAAATAGTTTCAAAGTCCATAAAAGGAGCGTCACCGTTAAGAATAACAACATTTCCATCGTGCTTTTCAAGGAAATCCTTTGCCATCATTACAGCGTGGCCTGTTCCAAGGCGTTCACTTTGATACACAGTTTCCACATCATATGGAAGTGTAGCTACAAAGTCCTCTATACATTCCTTTTTGTAGCCCTTGACTACGCAGATGTCATCAACGCCTGCCTTCTTAACAGATTCAATAACCCATTGAAGAAGTGGTTTGTCAAGAACACGAACCAAAGGCTTTGGAAGATCGCTCTTCATTCTTTTGCCTTCACCGCCTGCCAAAATAACAGCACAATTATTCATAATGCACCCCTCTTTTGCACCCTCTGTTTCATCAGACGCATAATAAGACACTATCCATTATCCCACAATTCCTCAATTTTTCAAGTGGAAATCTTAAAATAAAAATAATTTTAACATATTACACAATATACAATTGAAAAAAACATCACTTTTTATAAGAAATATTTTCTAAAAAATGTGGCTATTTTCTATTTTTTTTGATATAATGAGTTTTAGGCTAAGGAAGTCTGCAAAGTAAAACTGCGATTTGTACACTTAGCGGTCAACTATTATACTTTTTCAGGAGGATTCAAAATATGAGTCACAAGTATGTATATCTTTTTAAAGAAGGTAACAAGGACATGCGTAATCTTCTCGGTGGTAAGGGTGCTAACCTGGCTGAAATGACAGGCTTAGGTCTTCCGGTTCCACAGGGCTTCACAATCACAACAGAAGCTTGTACACAGTACTATGAAGATGGCAGAAAGATTAATGATGATATCCAGGCACAGATTATGGAATACATCACAAAGATGGAAGAAATCACAGGCAAGAAGTTCGGTGACAAGGAAAACCCACTTCTCGTTTCTGTTCGTTCCGGTGCAAGAGCATCTATGCCGGGTATGATGGACACAATCCTCAACCTTGGTCTTAACGAAGACGTTGTTGAAGTTATGTCTAAGAAGTCCGGCAACCCACGTTGGGCTTGGGACTGCTACCGCAGATTTATTCAGATGTATTCTGATGTTGTTATGGAAGTTGGTAAGAAGTACTTTGAGGTTCTTATCGACGAAATGAAGGAAAAGAAGGGTGTTACTCAGGATGTTGAGCTTACAGCTGAGGATTTGGCTGAGCTTGCTGAACAGTTCAAGGCTGAATACAAGAAGCAGATTGGCGTTGACTTCCCAACTGATCCTAAGGAACAGCTTATGGGCGCTATTGAGGCTGTTTTCCGTTCATGGGACAACCCAAGAGCAAATGTTTACAGA
>JAXESA010000069.1:0-11774 GCA_034116205.1 Ruminococcus sp.
TTAACTTCACCATATGACCATTCTCTGATACGGTCAGGGGAGGCAAGACCTATTTTAATTGAATCAAATACATTGTTTTCCATTATAAACTGCCTCCTTTTTTATATTTCGTCTGAACCAAAGTCATCAAAGTCCAACATTTCGTCAGAGTCTTCTACAATTGACTTTTCATCAAACATATTACCCTCTTCGGAATCTTCATCAAGAACAAAGCCGTCCATGCTAGTCATAACCTCGTCCTCTTCAAGGGTTTCGCTATTATCTGCAACAGGAATATCGTCATCTTCAAACTCCTGCTTAAGATCGATTTCGTTGTTATCTTCGTCAAGAACCTTAACATCAAGGGCAAGTGATTCAAGCTCCTTGATAAGAACCTTAAAGGATTCAGGAATTCCAGGGGTTGGAATGTTCTGCCCCTTAACGATTGACTCATAGGTTTTAACTCTACCAACAACATCATCAGACTTAACGGTGAGGATTTCCTGAAGTGTATAAGCTGCACCATAAGCTTCAAGTGCCCAAACTTCCATTTCACCGAAACGCTGTCCGCCGAACTGGGCTTTACCGCCCAGAGGCTGCTGTGTAACAAGTGAATATGGACCTGTGGAACGGGCATGAATCTTATCATCAACAAGGTGATGGAGCTTTAAGTAGTACATATATCCAACGGTAACAGGGTTATCAAATCTTTCACCTGTTCTACCGTCAACAAGCCATGTCTTACCGTCTTCGCTGTATCCTGCGTCCTTCAAGCACTGGAAAATATCCTGCTCGTGTGCGCCGTCAAATACAGGGGTCATAATCTTCCATCCAAGAGCCTTAGCAGCATAGCCAAGGTGAACTTCAAGCACCTGACCGATGTTCATTCGGGATGGAACGCCCAAAGGGTTAAGAACGATATCAAGAGGTGTACCGTCAGGAAGGAATGGCATATCCTCCTGTGGAAGAATTCTTGAAACAACACCCTTGTTACCGTGACGACCTGCCATCTTGTCACCAACAGAGATTTTTCTCTTCTGTGCAAGGTAAACACGAACAACCTTATTTACGCCCGGCTGTAATTCAGCTGCGCTGTCTTCACGAGTAAATACCTTAACATCAACAACAATACCGGATTCACCGTGAGGCACCCTCAAGGAAGTATCCCTTACTTCTCTTGCCTTTTCGCCAAAGATAGCTCTAAGGAGTCTTTCCTCAGCTGTAAGCTCTGTTTCACCCTTTGGAGTTACCTTACCAACAAGGATATCTCCGGAGCGAACCTCGGCACCAATGTGGATAATACCGTTTTCGTCCAAATCCTTAAGCATATCTTCGCCCACATTTGGAATGTCACGGGTAATTTCCTCGGCACCCAGCTTGGTGTCACGAGCTTCTGTTTCATGCTCTTCTATATGGATAGATGTGTAAACATCGTCACGAACAATTTTTTCGTTGATGAGAACAGCGTCCTCGTAGTTGTAACCTTCCCATGTCATAAAGCCGATAAGGGCATTCTTACCAAGGGCAAGTTCACCGTTATCAGTAGCAGGGCCGTCTGCAAGGACATCGCCCTTCTTAACTCTCTGACCTCTGTCAACAACAGGAATCTGGTTGATACAGGTGCTCTGGTTAGAACGAAGGAACTTGATAATATCAAAGGTCTGAACTCGTCCACTGTCGTACTGAACGCTGATTTTATCTGCTGAAACACTGAGAACAACACCATCCTCCTCAGCAAGAACACAAACACCTGAGTCAACGCCGGCCTTGTACTCCATACCGGTACCAACGATTGGTGACTCGGTAACAAGTAGCGGAACTGCCTGACGCTGCATGTTAGCACCCATCAAAGCACGGTTTGCGTCGTCGTTTTCAAGGAAAGGAATAAGGGAAGTAGCAACAGAAACAACCATCTTTGGAGAAATATCCATAAAGTCAAATTGTTCCGGTGGAAGCTCAACAAATTCTTCCTTACATCTGCCGACAACCTTTTTATTTACAAAGCGTCCGTTTTCGTCCAAAGGCTCGTTGGCCTGTGCAACGGTATATTCGTCCTCAACATCAGCTGTCATATAAATAACTTCGTCAGTAACAACGCCTGTTGCTTTGTCGATTTTTCTGTATGGTGCTTCAATAAAGCCATACTCGTTAATCTTTGCAAAGGTTGCAAGATATGAGATAAGACCGATGTTTGGTCCTTCAGGAGTTTCGATAGGACACATACGACCGTAGTGGGTGTAGTGAACATCTCGAACTTCAAATCCTGCACGGTCTCTTGAAAGGCCGCCCGGTCCAAGGGCAGAAAGTCTTCTCTTGTGAGTAAGCTCTGCAAGAGGGTTGTTCTGGTCCATAAACTGTGACAGTGGTGAACTACCGAAGAATTCCTTAATAGCTGCTGTTACAGGTCTGATATTTATAAGTGTGTTAGGAGAAAGTGCCTCAGGGTCCTGTGCCTGAAGTGTCATTCTCTCTCTGATAACTCTTTCAAGACGGCTAAAGCCGATTCTGAACTGATTTTGCAGAAGTTCGCCAACACAACGAATTCTTCTGTTGCCAAGGTGGTCAATGTCATCAGTTACACCAATGCCCTGAGCAAGGGTGTTCATATAGTTAATTGTAGCAAATATATCGTCAATAGTAATATAGTTAGGGATAAGCTCAGCCTTGCTGTCTGCAAGGAGTTCCTTAAGCTCTTCCTCGTTTTCGCATTCATCAAGAATTGGGAACAGTACAGAAGCTCTTACCTTTTCGTTAAGGCCACATTCAACCTCGGCATCAAAGTCAACATACTTGTTGATGTCAACCATACCGTTGGAAATAATTCTTACAGGAGTTCCGTCATCTTTCTGCACAAATGCAAGATCAACGCCTGCGTCCTCAATTTCCATAGCCTTTTCTCTTGTAATAACTTCGTCTGCAAGAGCCATAACCTCTCCTGTTCTTGGGTTTGCAATAGGAGACGCAAGTTTGTGGCCTGCCAAGCGCTGAGAAATACCCAGCTTTTTGTTGTATTTATATCTGCCCACTCTTGACATATCATATCTTCTGTCATCAAAGAACAGGTTTGTAAGGTGAGTCATTGCTGATTCTACTGTTGGTGGCTCGGATGGTCTTAACTTTTTGTAAACCTCCAAAAGTCCCTCTTCAGCATTAGTGGTAGTATCCTTTTCGATGGTAGCCTTGATTCTGTCGTCTAAATCAAAAATATCAATAATTTCGGCGTCCTTACCAATTACAGTAAGGTCAACATCCTCAACGCCCCACTTTTCGCCGTTCATTTCCTTTTCTTCCTTGTCCTTGAGCAAAGCCTCAAGACCAACAAGAGCACGGATGAAAACAGTTACAGGGATTTTTCTGTTCTTGTCAATACGAACATAGAAAACATCATTGATGTCGTTTTCGTATTCAAGCCAAGCACCACGGTTAGGGATGACTGTGGAGGAGTAAAGCTCCTTACCTGTTTTGTCATGCTCCATTTTGTAGTAAACACCCGGGCTTCTGACAAGCTGAGAAACAATAACTCGTTCTGCACCGTTGATAACAAATGTACCGCTGTCGGTCATAAGAGGGAAGTTACCCATAAATACATTGGATTCCTTAATCTCCCCTGTTTCCTTGTTGAGCAGTCTTGCTGTTACTCTCAGTGGTGCTGAGTATGTGGCATCTCTTTCCTTACACTCAATAACTGAATAGTTTGGCTTATCTACATCCAGCTCGTAATCCATAAAATCAAGAACAAGGTTGCCTGTGTAGTCGGTTATGCCCGAAACATCTTTAAAAACTTCCCTTAGTCCTTCATTTAGGAACCACTGGTAAGACTTCTTTTGAATATCAAGCAGATGAGGCATTGGAATAACTTCATCAATCTTGCCAAAAGACATTCTTTCGTTTCTGCCAAGCTTAACTGGTTTGACATCTACCACTTTAGTTCACTCCTTCTGTATATTTGCTATGCTTAATAACTTATGAATGAGGCTTTCGCAATAAATATTACCACTTGACAATTAAAAAAACTTGTGGTAATATTCACCCAGAAAATCGGGTAAAAGCGATAGTACCTCATAATATTATGCCAAAACATTATACAAGGGTTTTGTCCTAAAGTCAAGGGATTTTTGCAAAAGAAGCAAAAATCTTTATTTTTTTGCATAAAAACAGCCTTTCAAAGCATTTTCCACTTTGAAAGGCTTATTTTTTCACCTTCACTGTACACCCGGAGGTGTTGTTAGTTTCGCCAATTTATCGTTTATCTGCATTTCAACCAAAAGTCAACTTAAGTCCTCGGAATAAACCCTGTCAAGATAATTTAAGAGAGGCTCGTTTAAAACACTTTCAATTTCCTTGGGTGTGTCGGGGACACAGATGATGGTCTGCTTTCCGCTCCTGAGGATATATCCATCAAAAAGTCCCACATCATTTTTCAGTCTTTTGGGGATAATACCTGTGGAGGAATTTGCAAGTGCCTTTGAAAAAACATTTGAAACTCCCCTGATGTCATTATCCCTTAGTCCGCCGATTATGAAAACAAGGTTTACACATTCCAAATCGTCGGTTAACTGCATACCAAGGCTTTGGGGAGTTGTTGCCGCTGTAACGGTGTTTATCTCATATCCTCGGGAAATGAGTATTTCGCCAAGCTTTTTCTGACACAGGGCAGTCTTTTTTGCAAGGTAAAAAATCACATCGCATTTCATTTTATCATTCCCCCCTGCTATCTAAATCATTTCCATTCAACGACCTCGTTGTTTGGGGTACTGTGGTTTGAGGTTGCGTTGTCTTTGGAATAGTTGTCTTCGGTTTGGTGGTCTTTGGAACAGTCACCTTAGGCTTTGTAACCTTTGGCGTCGTCGCCTTAGGTTTTGTGGTTTTTGGAGTTGTTGTCTTAGGTTTTGTGGTTTTTGGAGTTGTCGCCTTAGGTTTTGTTGGATGTACACGCTTAATTGACTTGTAAAGAGGTTTTACAGTCAGATTGCTGTGTACATTTTTGTAGGACTTGTTCCATCCTGCAAATACATACTTGTAATTATAAGTTGTCGCCTTTTTAGGTGCAGACGGTGCTTTAGCAGAGCTACCCTCTTTAACCTTTTGGGTTTTAATGACCTTTCCCTTAGCGTTTAAAAACTTAACAGTATAATACTTTGGTGCCGGTTTAGTGGCCTTTGTTGTAGAAGTCTTTTTGGTACTTGGCTTTGTACTTTTTGTGGTGGATGTAGAACTGCTTGTAGAGCTTGTAGAAGGTTTAGTAGTAGTTGTGGTAGTTCTATCCTCTACAAATTTACCGCCGGTAAGCCTTTGACTTCCTCTAAGGTTTCCACCTCCGTCATACCAGTCTATATTGCCCTTTTTGAACTCGGTTTTAAAGGATGTAAGCTTTGGCTGTGTACCTCCAAAGCGATAGTAGTAGTCAGAGGGGAAATATGGATGCTTATTCTTTTCGGCATTTGCAACATTCACCTTTTCGCTTTCGCCTGCTCTGGTCTTTCTGGCTACAACAACGGTTCTATAATTTTCATGCACCTCATAGGAACAGGTGGAAAGGGTGATAAGCTTATCCTTTTCGTTAACATCAACATCTGTATTCACAAGGGACCTTGCCCTGACATTGTAAACAAAATTCATAAATTCCGCACCGCTGGAAAAATCCCCCTGCATATAGTTAAAGTAATCAGGATGATTTTTGTCACCGGTTGTCTTAAACACAGAAATAATCTTGTAAACCGACTCTCCTTCATCCGGAGTAGTAAATGTTACAGTTGGACTTTTTTTATAAAAATCCATATCAATAGAAGTTTTTCCGTATTTTAAAAGGTTAGAGAACATACTTCCGTCCATCATATGATGTCCGTGCATAACAACATTTTTGCTCTTTTCTCCCTGCTGACAGCGGAAATCAATGAAAATACTTCCATACTCCGAGTAGTTTTTCTCGTAGTTGTTATATAGATAATACTGGCTGTCCAGAGTATCCCCTTTATGATACAGTACAGGGTAATCTATGTTGGTGTGTGGAACGGTTATCCAACCAACAATCTCGTTATTTATGCTTTTTAGCTTTTTAAAGCTTTTGATTTTGTCCTCTTCTTCAACATCCTTTGATGTATCACCGTCATAGTATATGGACTGAATTTCAGACTGAATCGCTGTGTTCTCCGCCGATTTATAAACGCTGTTGTACAGCAGATATATGCCGGCTACCACAAATACAACAACTGCAACATTGCGTACAGTTTTGCGGATTACCTCTCGCCTGTTGTCGGTAAGCAAGGGTATGTATCCATATATAAACCTTTTGCTTTTGCTGTCGTACTCCTTGACAATGTAAGGCTCACTGGAGGACTTTTTCTCCTGCAAAATATCATAAGCCGAATTTACACTTTCATCGTCTGTGTTTTCAAGTGCAAGGAAATCAACGGAATCGGCACTGAATACAAAACCGTACTGAGTGGTATAGACAGGGATTTTTTTGCGGTGGATAGTTTTTTCTCTAAGATACTTCCACCTTGCCTTAATTCCAAAAGCAATAGTTTTCACCTTTGGCTTGAATTTGGCAAATGCCACCTCCAGCTTGGTGACATCCTTTTTTTTCAGAAGTTCTTTGTCTTTCTCCGAAATATCAAAGATTTTCTTCTCTATTTCCTGTTCTTTAGGAAGTCCATCCTTGCTTTTGTTCAGTCTTTTTTCAAGAAAATCTATTGTATCTGCATAGACACATCTGAATTTTCTTTCGGTAGAACAACATCCTCTGGTGATAATCTGCTCAATGTCATCTTCCTTTTCAAAAAGCTCCTTAACAGCTTTTTTAAGGCACTTTGGATTTACCTCGTAGGTAACATCCACATCTTCTCTCACATTAGGAGTTTCATTCAGCACAGGAGCACTCATATTCACTTGTATTTCTTCATTAAGAAGTAACAGTATTTTCATTTTGCTTCTCCCAAAAATTAAGGGGTAATGTTTGTTATCTTAAGGTTACTTAATGCCCTTTCTATCATTTCATCAAAACCTGCTCTTTCCTGTGCCTCTTTAACATATTTTAGGACAGGACGGGTTCTTGGATGCTTTGGTGTAAATACAGTACAGCAATCCTCATATGGTTCAATAGAAATATCAAATGTATCTATCTTGCGAGAAATTTGTATAATCTCTTCCTTATCCATACCGATAAGAGGTCTAAACACCACCATATCAGATGCCTCGTCTGTTGTTACAATTGCAGGCATTGTCTGGGATGCAACTTGACCAAGACTTTCACCTGTGATAAGACAAGAGCTGTCTGTATCTTGGGCAATTCTTTGAGAAATCTGCATCATCAACCTGCGCATAATAATTGTGAAAAGCTCCTCGGGACAGTCGTTCTTGATTTTCTCCTGAATTTCAGTAAAAGGAACGGTGTACATTGTTATATTTCCCGCATAGGCGGAAACCTTTTTAAGGAGTCTTACCACTTTATCCTCTGCCCTTTGGGAGGTGTATGGAGGGGACGCAAAGTGAACAGCGTTAAGTCTTAGTCCTCTCTTTGCCATCATCCAAGCGGCAACAGGGGAATCAATACCTCCGCTTATGAGGATTGTTCCGTTACCGCTGGAGCCAACAGGAACGCCGCCGGCACCCTTAATAACAGATGCGTGAATATATGCACCAAAGTCACGCACCTCAACAGTTACCTGAACATCAGGGTTGTGAACATCAACGGTGAGGTGGTTAAATTTTTGAAGTATAATGCCACCTAATTCACGGCAGATTTCAGGTGATTTCAAAGGGAATTTTTTGTCGCTACGCTTAGCCTCAACCTTAAATGTAGATGCACCCTCAAGGGTTTCCTCAAGATATTTAAGAGAAACTTCTGCAATGCTTTCCATAGTCTTTTCGGCAACAGCCGCCCTGTGGAAAGCCACAATGCCAAACACCTTGCTTATTCTTTCGCAAATTTCGTCAATATCTGCGTCGTCATAGCAGGGTTCAACATAGATTGTGGATTGGGCTGATGTTATTTTGCACTGAGCTACACCACGCAAAGCATTTTTCATATTTTTTATAAGCATATTTTCAAAGTTCTTGCGATTAAGTCCCTTTAGTACTATTTCCCCAACTTTTATTAAGATAATTTCTTTCATAATTAATTGCTCTCAATCTTCTAAAATTTTACAAGTCTCTCAAGTCCTGTCTTTAAGCCCTTTACAAACATATCTACATCTTCCTTGGTGTTACTTTCGCAAAAGCTGATTCTCAAAGCCGAGTTTATTCTTCGGCTGTCATACCCATAGGCGCTGAGAACATGGCTAAGCTCACCCTTGTGACAGGCAGAGCCTGAACTTACACACACATTAAAATTATCGGAAAGATAAGAAAGCATAGTCTGGCTCATAACACAGTTTGTTGATATATTCATTATATAGGGAAAGTCTGCGCTGTTTGTGACGATTCCCTGAATATCCTCTAAATTTTCTTTCAGATACAAATTTAATTCTTTTACCTTTTGGTAGTTTTCATTTATATTAAACTCTTCAACAGCCTTTGCAAATGCCCCAATTAGCGGAAGTGCTTCTGTTCCCGGACGTAGTTTGCCCTCTTGCATACCACCAAAAACTCTTGGCAAAACTCTTGTTCCT
This sequence comes from Ruminococcus sp., assembly GCA_034116205.1. Taxonomy (GTDB): domain Bacteria; phylum Bacillota; class Clostridia; order Oscillospirales; family Acutalibacteraceae; genus Ruminococcoides. The sequence continues at coordinate 8,589 of JAXESA010000069.1, forward strand.
TTTTTCACATACAAAGCTCCAACACCCTTTGGTCCGTGTACCTTGTGGGCAGATACTGTGAGCAAATCACATCCGATTTTCTTAACTCGACAGCTTAATTTTCCGTACCCCTGAACAAAATCCGTGTGGAATAATGCAGGGGATTTTTTTCTCTTTATTATGGCAGGGATTTTTTCTGTTGGTATAACAAGTCCTGTTTCGTTGTTAACTGTCATTGCAGAAACAAGTATAGTTTTTTCATCAATGGAATCAGCAAACTGCTGTGGAGTTATCTCCCCATTTTCAGGCTTAATATAAACAACCTGAAATCCCTGTTTTTCCAGTTTCTTAACCGACTCCAAAACAGAGGGATGCTCTATTGCAGTTGTGACGATTTTGTTGCCCTGTCGCCTTTTTGCATTGACAGCCCCAAAAATCGCAAGGTTGTTTGCCTCTGTACCCCCTGAGGTGAAGAAAATCTCCTTTTCCTCTGCTCCTATTGATAAGGCTACAACATTCCTTGCATTCTCCAGAATAAGGGATGCATCATACCCCATATTGTGCAATGAGCTTGGGTTACCAAAGTTCTTTGTCATTATATCATATGCATTTTTTGCGGCATTTTCACTTACAACTGTGGTTGCGCTGTTATCAAGATAATACATTTATTATTCCTCTTTTGCGTTATACATCTTCATTATACAACAAAAATTCATTAAAGGAAATAGGAAAAACAAAATTCATATATCAATCACCATTTGGTTAAACTAAAAACAGGTGATAATATGATTTCTAAACAAGAGTACAGTAAATTAGTTAAAAAATACAGCCACAACAGTCCTATTTTCAAGGACTGCATATTGGCTTTCCTCTTTGGAGGAGGAATTTGCACAATCGGTCAGGGGGTTCAAAACCTTTTTCGGTATCTTGGATTTAACAAGGATGATGCAGGGTGCTTTGTTTCTGTCACCTTGGTTTTTTTAGGTGTTCTCCTCACCTTTATAGGCTGGTATGACAACATTGCAAAGTACGGCGGAGCAGGTACACTTATACCAATAACAGGCTTTGCAAACTCCATTGCATCTCCGGCTATTGAATTTAAAACCGAGGGGCTTGTTCTTGGGCGTGGTGTAAAAATGTTTGTAATAGCAGGGCCTGTACTTGTTTACGGAATTTCGGCATCTGTAATATGCGGAATTATTTTGCAGATACTTTCATTTTTCGGGATAAAACCGCTGTAATTATTTCTGAATAAATCCCTCGACAAAAGTCAAAAAGCACGGAAAAACCGTGCTCTTTGACTAGCTGAATTAAATTATATAAAAACGGGGAGACCGCTTTATATCGAATTATCAAAATCTATATACCCTCTGCCTCAACAGCTTTTCCCTGTTCAAGGCTCTTTTTTACATCAAGAAGTCTTTGATTTTTGCTACCTCTAAAGTGGAGCATTAGGCTTCTTTCTTCAAGGATAAATGGTCCATCCACAAGGTAATCCACCTCATTTAGGAGTTCTTCCCATTCGGGATTAGTATCAAAGGATGAAACTATCTGTTCAAAGGTGTAGCCTGTGTAACAAAATATATTGTAACCATAGTCGTGGCACATTCTTCCCAACTTTGCCAGCACCTTTGCCTGTGCAAAGGGTTCACCGCCTGAAAAGGTCAAGCCCTGGAGCAGGGGATCTTTTTTTGCTACTTCAAATATCTTTTCAATATCTCCGTCGTAGCCCTTGTCAAAATCCCATGTTTCCGGATTGTGACAACCCTTGCAGTGGTGGGGACAGCCTTGGGTAAAAATGGTCATTCTTATTCCCGGTCCGTCCACAATGGATTCGTTCACTATGCCTGCAAGGCGTATCTTATTTTCATCCATTATACAGCCTCTTCAGCACCACAACATTCACAGGTAAGGTTGTGCTTTACTCTATCCTCAACCTCTGCACGCTTGGCGTTGTTAAAGCGGTCAACAGTACCAACAAGGTAGCCTGTGATTCTTCTTATTCTTTCAAAGCCCTGGCCGGACTCACCCTCTTTTCTGCCACACTTAGGACAAACATCGCCGATGATGCCTGTGTGTCCGCAAACAGGGTCTCTATCAACAGGGTGGTTAATTGAGCCGTAGCCTATGCCCTGCTCCTTCATATATCTGATAACAGACTCAAAGGCATCCAAATTCTCTGTTGGGTCACCGTCAAGCTCAATGTAGCTGATGTGTCCGCCATTTGTCAGGTTGTGGTAAGGTGCCTCAATTCTAATTTTGTCAAAGGCTGAAATGTTGTAGTAAACAGGAACATGGAATGAGTTTGTGTAGTAATCCCTGTCTGTAACCTCAGGAATAACGCCGAACTTTTCCTTGTCAATTCTTACAAAACGACCGGAAAGTCCCTCGGCAGGAGTTGCAATAACGGAGAAGTTAAGTCCGTACTTTTCCGATGCTTCGTTCATCTTCTTGCGCATATAGCCAACAATCTCAAGACCAAGTCGCTGGCTTTCTTCGCTTTCACCGTGGTGCTTTCCTGTGAGAGCCTTGAGGCACTCTGCAAGTCCGATAAATCCACAGGTGAGTGTTCCGTGCTTAAGCACTTCTCTCACCTCGTCGTTGGGGTTAAGTTTTTCGGAGTCAATCCAGATGCCCTGTCCCATAAGGAATGGATAGTTGAGAACTCTCTTCTGACACTGAATTTCAAATCTTTCAAGGAGTTGTTCTGTAACAAGGTCAATCATTCTGTCAAGCTGTTCAAAGAAGAAGTCGATATTCTTGTTTGCAAGAATTGCAAGACGAGGCAGGTTGATTGAGGTAAATGACAGGTTTCCTCTGCCGTAGGTAATCTCCCTTGTTGGGTCATAAACATTGCCCATAACCCTTGTACGGCAACCCATATATGCACACTCTGTTTCTGGGTGTCCCTCCTTGTAATACTGCTTGTTAAACGGTGCGTCAATAAAGCTAAAGTTAGGGAACAATCTCTTTGCGGAAACCTTCATAGCAAGCTTGAACAAATCGTAGTTCGGGTCGCCCGGATTGTAATTTACACCCTCTTTAACCTTAAAGATGTGAATTGGGAAGATAGGAGTTTCACCGTTGCCAAGACCTGCGTCCTCTGCAAGGAGGATATTCTTAATAACAAGTCTGCCCTCAGGGGAAGTGTCTGTACCGTAGTTAAGGGATGAGAAAGGAATCTGTGCCCCTGCACGGGAGTGCATT